>WRFU01000039.1 GCA_009778675.1 Candidatus Saccharimonadota bacterium | reverse complement strand
GGTGTTAGAGTGTGTAGAGTGTACGGTACGCTTGGTGTGGCCGTGCTAAAGTCTACATTACTGTTGGCAGTATTCGCATTATTGGGGCTTAGAGTGGTAGGGATGTAGAGGGGGTAAACTAGGTGGTTATGACTATCAACTGGATTAGACGAAATAGTAGCGTTTGACCCAAATACCGAGCCGCCAGTAATAGCAATATCTGGTGCATTGATATCAAAACCGCTACCAGAATTTAATGCCTGACTATCACCAGTACCCAACGCAAAAACAAAACCACCAGATATGTTAATATTATCAGCCGATATGCCATTACCGCCGTTAGTACTAGTATCGGGGACATCATAATCACCCCCCACAGCGATGACTGTACCACCAGTTATTGATACTTGGCTAAAGGTGTCACAATACACCGCACCAATACCATCACCGGCGTAGACAGTGCTATCGACTTCACTGGCATTATTACCCTTAGCATAGACGTAAGCATTGCCACTAATCATCAACTGGCCATTATCATCACCATAGGCACATTCTCCTGGCCCGATACCAGCCCCGACGTAAGTAGACACCGCGCTAACCCGTGCATCATCGGTTATCGTAATGATACCACCATTGACCAAGTTATAATCATTAGAAGCACCAATACCACTGCCCATGCCGCTGGCGTTAACTTGCACATCGCCATTGATTGTAATATCGCCAAACGCTGACTGACCCTGAGTACCATCACCACCAATTCCGGCTGCACCAATGCTGCCAAGGGTGTGCCCCAAGCCACCAATGGCATTTAACGTGCCATTCGTGCTACTAGTGATAGTAATTGCATTGCCAGCAGTAACTTTTATACCGGCCGAATCGCCGCCAAACGTATTAGTACCATCGGCGTTCAGCTGCATACTAGCACCATTTTCTAGCAAAAGTGGTGATGAGGAACTTGTTAAATTAACCCCTTCGGTAAAAATCGACAGAATATTATCTGGGTAATCTTCACAACCGGTGCCATCAACCACAATATTATAATTACCGCTACCAGCTAACAGCCGGAGCGCCGTTGCGGTTTGACCCTCAGGATTACCCATATAATATGAGTTACCGTTATAAGAAGCCGCTGCGCCGGTTAAACCATTGGGAATGAAGTCATAACAGTCTGTACCATAAGTACCATACCCATTTACGAATGTGATAGTGACCGTACCAGTTTGGGTAGGGGCAATATCAATAAAGTCGATCGGGGGAATTAGATTAGTTGCACTGGCTGGCAATATTAACCGGGTCACAGCAAAAAAGACCACAGCCAGTATAACTGGTAAGCCGATTTGTAATAATTGCAGCTTCCTTGGTAAATGCAAAACAGAGTTACTTTCTCTCGCAAGTTTTTATTTTACCTCTACAGATACTAGTATAGCACCCCCCCCCATAGGATCAACCCCTTTATACTGTTTTTTTAAGTGTGTTTTCATGTATACTAATGGCATGCAAGAAAAGGTGATTGAACTACCTAGTAGTACAATCCATTATTGGCAAAACAAAGCCAAAAAAAATGCACCAACTATAGTGATGGTGCATGGTTTTCGTGGCACTCATCATGGATTACTTAAAATTGCCACTAATTTGGGTGATAAATACAACCTGATTATTCCAGATTTACCCGGTTTTGGCGCCAGCCAACCGTTTACTGGTGCTAACAGCAGCCTGCCGAATTTTGTAAAGTTTTTGCAAGAATTTATTGATACTTTGGAATTAAAGACTAAGCCGCACTTACTAGCACATTCGTTTGGCACTATTATTGCTAGCGCCTACGTTGCCGAAAACCCCAGTGCTATTAATAAACTAATTTTATTAAGCCCGGTTGCCAGTGCGCCATTACCAGAATTGTTGCAGCCAATTGTAATTGCGCCCACCAAACTGGTTGGTGCTATGCCCGAAAAACTTGGCCATCATTTGATGGGCAACTATTTAGTAACAGATATTATGACTTTATACTCTACCAAAACTAAAGATCCCGAACTTAAAAAATGGATCAAAGCCGAGCATCGCCGCTACTTTAACACCTTCGTGACCACCAAATCGATGACCGATGCCTTTATTGTATCCTTAACAGATCACGTAGCAACTTTTGCGCCCAAAATTCCTAACCCCACACTAATAGTTTATGGTGATAAAGACAACGTGGCAGGGGCGAAACGCCAAAAAGCCCTAAGCCAGCTGTTTACTAATGTAAAGAGCAAATCTATACCAAAAACTGGGCATTTAATACCTTACGAAGTGCCCGAAGCCGTCGCCAAAGCTATAGACGATTTTGTACACGCAAAATAGCCGCTTTGTAAACGTCTTCGAACATCAAAATAGCCTGGTTAATGTCGTGAATGCTAGCGATATTAATACTTTCGGCAGCGAATTTAGCTTGTAACTTACTATCTGTTAAAATCTTTACCACTTTGGCAGCCAACTGTTTGGTATCGTCTAGCCCAATAAGGTAACCATTTTTACCATCGTGTACGATTTCAGACAGCGCCCCAACATCTACCGCTACCACCGGCTGGCCAGACGCCATAGCTTCAAGTGTCGAAATACTTTGCAGTTCAACTGGACTCGGCATTACATAGACCTTACCTACACGGTGTAATTGTTCTAAATCGGCGTCGGGCACTC
>WRFU01000038.1 GCA_009778675.1 Candidatus Saccharimonadota bacterium | reverse complement strand
TCTCGTTCTGATAATTCTACGACTATTGGTAGAGCCACTATACCATTTTTCTTCCCCGGCGGTACATATGAGCTCATTGATGACAATAGTGATGGTACACAATTCAAGCTAACCGCCAGTGGCAAAAAGTGGTTACGTCAGCAGTTGAAACGTGATGGTGGCTATGGTGTTAGTAGGGCACGCGGCCTATACGGTTCACGCGCCATGAGCATTTATCCAAGGATGATTAAAGCGTAATTAATAATAAAGGAGGAATATGGATAAAGATAAACTACTAACCTTACGAGAGAAGATTCTCAGCAAAAGTCTGCCACTTGTTATGGGGGATAATGACAACAAGCAAGCTCAGTTTGAGACGATTCTACGTATTATCCAGGCCGAGACTATTAATAACGAGGATATCTATGAGAAAGCATTTGATGTTGCCGATTCTATAGACGATGAAAGCGCCAAGATGGATGCTATGATGCGCCTGCTCGATGAAATTGATTACCAACTCAGTAGAGGTGACAGTGTTATAGGTCAAACAATCACACTAGATGATTCGACTGATGGCACGCCAACAAAAAAGCTTGGACACAAAGAGGACGACTCCACCACTGACTCTAAAGAGAAGACTACGGTGGCCGATCAACAGGATAATAAAGAACAAAACGCCAAAACGAACGACGAAGATGAGGATAACTCGGCTGACACATCTAAGGTGGAGTCAAATATACCAGACGGTGTCGATATCTAAATGTTGCTTCATCCTTTTTTCGTTGGCGTGCGCCAAGTGTATTGTTCTTGTTAGCTAAAAACTCTTTACAGCCGCACCGTATATGTGTATAATGCAATCATTAGTAGTGTGGGTTATTTTTGCCTGTGCAAGAGTCCCGCGTAATATAGTAATAATTAGGAGAAATAAATGGCAAATTTTGACCGCTCTAAGCCACACGTAAACGTCGGTACTATGGGTCACGTTGATCACGGTAAAACCACGCTTACAGCGGCTATCACTAAAGTTTTGGCAAAAAAACTTCCAAGTGATGTTAACAAAGAAGTCGCGTTCGATCAGATCGACAACGCCCCAGAGGAAAAGGCTCGTGGTATTACGATTGCAACTAGCCACCAAGAATACGAAAGCGAAAAACGTCACTACGCCCACGTTGATATGCCAGGCCACGCCGACTATGTCAAAAACATGATCACCGGTGCTGCGCAGATCGATGGTGCGATTTTGGTCGTTGCCGCTAATGATGGTCCACTGCCGCAGACTCGTGAACACGTGCTGTTGGCTCACCAGGTTAACGTCCCCAAGATTATTGTTTACTTAAATAAAATGGACTTGGCTGACCCAGAATTAGTCGAGTTGATCGAAGAAGATGTCCGTGATCTATTAGAAAAGAACGGTTTCGATCGCAATGCGCCTATCATCAAAGGTAGCGCTACTAAAGCCCTAGAGGGTGACGCCGATGCGGAAAACTCGATTATGGACTTGGTTAAGGCAATGGATGATTACATCGAAGAGCCAGTTCGCGAACTAGACAAACCATTCCTGATGCCGATCGAAGATGTCTTTAGTATTAAAGGTCGTGGTACAGTTGCCACTGGTCGTATCGAACAAGGCACTGTCCATATGAACGACGAAGTCGAAATTGTTGGTCTAAAGCCAACCCAAAAAACAGTTGTAACTGGTATTGAAGCCTTTAAGAAAACCCTAGACGAAGGTCGGGCTGGCGATAATGCTGGCTTGTTGCTGCGCGGTATTGAACGCGATCAAATCGAACGTGGTCAGGTTATTGTAAAACCAGGTAGTATTACGCCACACACCGAATTTGATGCTGAAGTCTATGTACTTAAGAAAGAAGAAGGTGGTCGTCATACACCATTTAGTAAGGGTTACAAACCACAATTCTACTTCCGTACCACCGATGTTACGGGCGAGGTAGAATTACCAGCCGACAAAGAAATTGTCATGCCGGGCGATACGGTAACCTTTAAGGTTAAACTACCAGCGCCAATCGCGATGGAGCAAGGTTTGAACTTTGCTATCCGCGAAGGTGGTAAAACCGTTGGTGCCGGTGTAGTTACCAAAATCGACAAGTAAGCTTAAACTGGCTTGAAGCACAAAAGAACCCTGCATGTGGGGTTCTTTTGTTTTTAATGAATTTATAGTATAATGTCAGCGGACACCCTCCCGTCCTGGAGCAGGGAGTGGAGTCGTTTCGCGGCTGCACAAGAAGTTGCCTATGCCAACATCGTGGCGATTTCTTACATTCCACTTAGCATGGCGGTATCATTTCCCGCTCCCTGCTCCATATCATTTATGCGCCAACACTTTTTGTTGGCGCTTTTCATACTATGTGGTAGTTGACTCATAGTACAGTAATTGCTATAATATGCGTAATGGATAGAAAAGGTTGGGTAGCCGAGGGCTATCCTTTTGATCTAAAAGATGGTGATGCACTAGATCGTGGTCGCACAAGCCGGTTTTTTACCAATGTCGCGGTCTGTATGAACTGCGATATTGACCCTGACCAGTTGCAAAAATGGCAAGATCATTTTGTATATATGCGTGTTTATGATGATGCCATCGACAGAGATGCTTCGGATGTGTCTGAATATATAGCTGATCCAGTGGTAGCTGGTGGTTTAGCTATAGCCGAAAAACGTAAAACTATTA
>WRFU01000037.1 GCA_009778675.1 Candidatus Saccharimonadota bacterium | reverse complement strand
TCGGGCAATTGAAACTATTGGCACTATCAATACTATCGCGACCGACAAAACTGGCACGCTAACCGAAAACAAACTTTCGGTGCAAGATACTTGGCAGCTGCCCGGCAGTCGCGATAACTTACCCCAAGCTGTGGCTTTGAGTGCTAATGATTTTGAAGTTACGCACGACCCGCTTGATTTAGCCCTAGACCGATTCGTAAAAGTAAAAAATACTACATTAGCCGAAAACGAACCAATAAAAACCTTCACTTTTGACCAAAAATTACCGATTAGCGGCAACTTGTGGTACTACGGCAGTAAATATCGATTGAGCCTAAAAGGTAACCCCGAAGTATTGATCGAGCAATGTCGGTTAAGCGAAAATGATCGCGAAACCTGCCAGCAAGCCCTAAACCAATTAACAGCCGAGGGCTATCGGGTACTGGCACTAGCCGAGGTTATTTTGAATGTTAAAGAAACTTCGCTAGGCACTATTTGGTCTAAACACCATCCCAAGTTTGTCGGATTAATTGGAGTTAAAGATACGTTGCGCCCCGAGGCCAAAAAGGCTATTGCCCAGGCCAAACGAGCCGGTGTGACAGTCCGGATGATCACGGGCGATCACTTCGAAACAGCTTTTCAGATCGGCAAACAACTTGGGCTACTAGCCAGACGAGACCAAGTGTTTGATTGCCAGCAAATGGATATGCTGGAAGAGTCAAATTTACAAACTGTGGTACGTGATGCTCTAGCTTTTTCACGCGTTACGCCAGAAGACAAGCTAAAAATTCTATCAATATTAAAAGACAGCCAGGTAGTAGCGATGACCGGTGATGGTGTGAACGACGTGCCAGCCCTAGTGGGCGCACACGTTGGTATTGCTATGGGTAGTGGGGCAACAATTGCCAAAGATGCCGGCGATATAATTTTGCTGGATGATAATTTTAGCAACATAGTCGAAGCCATGAAAGAAGGCCGGATCATCGTTTCTAACATCCGCCGTATGCTATATTACTTACTCGCAACCAACGCCGGCGAAGCTATCACCGCCATTGGCGCTCTGTTCTTAAAATCCACCATGATTTTTACGCCAGTCCAAATTTTATGGGTTAATTTTGTGACTGATTCGTTTTTGGTCTTTCCGCTAGGTTTGGAACCAGCCGAAAATCAAACAATGCGGCGCAAACCAGACGACCCGAGCGCGCCAATTTTAAGCAAAACTTTAATTGTCCGCATGGTATTAGTGGCCACCTCGCTGGCGGCTTTGGCGCTGGGCGTATACACCTACTATTTAGGGCGTTATGGGCACGCTGGTGCTAGTACTTTGGCATTCGCAGCGTTGATTGTTGCCCAGTGGTCAAACGCTGTTAATGCCCGCAGCTTTTTCCAATCAGTATTAGTGCGTCTACGCACGCCAAATGTTAGTTTTTATATTTGTATGGCCGTAGCGATTGGGCTGCAATTACTAGTCTTCTTTGGGCCATTAGGGTCGATTTTACATATAGCTTCTGTGCCGCTGGCTAGTCTGGCAATTGTGTGCGCCATAGCATTCGTCGCACCGATTATATTAGTAGAGTTGCACAAGTTAATCGCTTATTATCTAAAACGTAACCGACGAACTCGTTAGAGTTTTAATTGCGAATTTTGAGTAGTTTATTGTATAATCACAAGTGGTGATGAGCCTTTTATAGGGGCAACCGATCAATGGGACGTCGCCAAGTGGTAAGGCACCGGGTTTTGGTCCCGGCATTCGCAGGTTCGAATCCTGCCGTCCCAGCCATGAAAAATAACAGAGGTACAACTCTGTTATTTTTCATATTCTAGCCCAGATTTCTAATAGCTAAACGTTTATTTTAATTTTAACCTATTATCTAGCCAAAATCTTAACGCCTTGGCTTCATCACTGTGCAGGTGCAGGCCTAATTCGACTATAACGTTTTGGTCATAATACCGTGTGTCATACAATTTTCCGTCAGCTGCACGATGGGCAATAACTTCACTAACTGACTTTTTATTTAATACTTTCTGGCCAAAAATGTCCTTTAGCTGCTTGCGCACAGTGCTGATGTCTACCCCATATAATTTAGCTAACATCTTGGCAGTCAGTAGAATATCTTGGTCACGGATTAGCAGGGTAATATTTTCACCAACTGAATTTTTGTATTGGTCGAAAGTTAGGTCGTCGCTAAATCTGATTTCATCGTTCATAATATAACATATTGTATCATATCCTAAATTACCCACGGGTTCACGATAATATAATAAGCAATGTACCCCGATTTGGGGTACTTGTGATACAATATTCTTATGTCTAGAACAGTTAAATATATTGACTTATTTGCAGGGCTCGGGGGAATCCGTATCGGGCTAGAACAAGCGCTAAAAGACGCCGGGCTACCTGGTAAATGTGTTTTTACATCAGAAATAAAGCCCCATGCGATTAGTGTTTATCTGAAGAATTTTCCAAACGAAACCATAGCTGGTGATATCACACAAATTGAGCCAAAAAGTATCCCCGATTTTGACATTTTATTGGCTGGGTTTCCCTGTCAGCCATTTAGCTCTGCAGGATCAAGAAGGGGTTTTACGGATACGCGTGGCACATTATTCTTTAATATAGAAGAAATTCTTAGAGTAAAAAAACCAAAGGCGTTTCTACTAGAAAATGTCGAGGGCTTAGTGACGCATGACAGAGTTGACAAAACTAAACCTATTGGCCGGACGCTTGAAACGATTTTGA
>WRFU01000036.1 GCA_009778675.1 Candidatus Saccharimonadota bacterium | reverse complement strand
TTCTAAAATTTTAATTTTGGGGACTTTTCCGTCGCCAAAATCGCGTGAATTTGGTTTTTATTACGGCCATCCGCAAAATATCTTTTGGCAAACGTTAGCTAGAGTGTTAAATCAGCCAGAACCAGCTAAAACTATAGCCGCTAGGCGTGAATTCTTGCTTAAAAACCATATCGCCATGTGGGATGTTTTACATGCCTGCGAAATTAACGGTGCAGCTGATTCGAGTATTACGAATCCGGTGCCTAATAAATTTGCACTACTGTTAGCTAAAACTAATATCGTTGCTGTTCTTACAACAGGTAAAACAGCTACAGATCTATTTCAGAAACTATGCGCCAAAGAGGCCGGTATGGATGCCATATATTTACCATCAACCAGCCCGGCTAACCGCGCTTTGCAAGCCAAACCAGAATTTATGCGAACTTGGCAACAGATAGTTAAATCTTTATAAGAATCTAATATTTTTGAACTGTCTTATCTAAAAGGGCAAAATCAATACCCGCTAATTTGAACATTTCCTTAGTTTCAGCACTGGCGTGGTAATCATGTTGGGCTACCACGCGCTTTATACCGCAGTTTATGATTATCATGGCGCAATCACGGCATGGTGTCATGCGACAATAAAGTGTCGCGCCATCGGTAGAAGCACCTTGTTTGGCGGCCTGAGCAATGGCATTGGCTTCGGCATGAGCAGTACGCATACAGTGTATATGCTCTTCACCATTCTCATCTACAACCTTTTTCAAAATATGTCCGGCCTCATCGCAGTGCGGGCAACCCTTTGGCGCTCCAACGTAACCAGTAGAGATTATGACGTTGTTTTTAGCAATTACACAGCCCGAACGGCCGCGGTCGCATGTGGCGCGTTTAGCAACTGATTCCATAATTTCAATAAAATATTCATCCCAACTTGGACGGTGATAAGTTTTGGTAGTCATAATACCCTCCTTAATATAATAATTGTACTACGATTTGCGTTCGCGGTGTAAGTCCGGTAAAATAGTCGTTGTTCGTTAACAACGGGGATATAGCTCAGTTGGCTAGAGCGCCTGCTTTGCAAGCAGGAGGTCCAGAGTTCGAGTCTCTGTATCTCCACCAATAAAATAATATGGGGTGAACCAGGGTATTCTCTGGGGCACTCCACCAAGGTTTATGTAATGTTATTTGTGGGCGATTAGCTCAGCTGGTTAGAGCGCGTCACTGATAATGACGAGGTCGGGAGTTCAAGTCTCTCATCGCCCACCAGATAAGATTATATAATTCATAAAAACTATTGCATTTATAAAATATTCGCGTATAATGAATCAAAGTTAACTAAGTTGTTGAGTGGGACAACCTCTGGAATCTTTGCGAGAAAACGTAAAATTTGAGATCGCACAGTGTACTTAAAAAAGTATGCAAATGTGCTCTTAAACTGCTTAAGAGCCAAGAAACTTAACAATTAAGTAAATCTAACGATATCATTTTAGATATGTAATTTTATATATCTAAGGTGTCTATATTTTAAAAATATAGGAAATTTTAAGATTGACGGTTATCAGTGATTATCAATTACTGATCAAGTCAATGCATAAAAAGGTACTCAAGGGCACTGAAGTGGATGCCTAGACGTATATTACCGATGAAGGACGTGGAAGACTGCGATAAGTTTCGGGGAGCTGTCAACAAGCTTTGATCCGGAAATGTCCGAATGGGGGAACCTAGCATGAGTAATGTCATGTTGTCGACTTCTGAATAAAATAGGAAGTTTGAACGGGAACCGGCTGAACTGAATCATCTTAGTAGGTCGAGGAAAAGAGAATAACCAATGATTCCGGGAGTAGTGGCGAGCGAAACTGGATTGGCCCAAACCTTTTAAGTTTTAACTGCTTTTGTAGTTAATACGGGTTACAGCCCAATGCTTAAGGGGTGTTGCGAGTTTACATAATTTTAGGATCGAGCGTTGTATTTAATACAACGTTTAGTCTTGAAACCAACAACTGTAATTGAGTGGATAAGGTAAAAAATCGATGTTGCTAGCGGAAGCAAATGGAATGTTGCGCCAAAGGGTGTGAAAGCCACGTATGCGAAAGCGACATTGACCTTATATATGTTTTCTCAAGTAGGACGGGGCACGAGAAACCCTGTTTGAATCCGGCAGGACCACCTGCCAAGGCTAAATATAATATACGATCGATAGCGAACTAGTACCGCGAGGGAAAGGTGAAAAGAACCCCGGGAGGGGAGTGAAATAGATCCTGAAACTCAGTGCCTACAAGGTGTCGGAGCCGATTTATTCGGTGACGGCGTGCTTTTTGTAGAACGATCCAGCGAGTTAATTTCGTGCGCAAGGTTAAGTCAAATGACGGAGCCACAGTGAAAGCGAGCCTGAATAGGGCGTGAGCTGCTGTGCACTGGGCAAGATGTGTAAATGTTTTGCCTGGTACACAGCAGCTATAAGTGTACGGGATTAGACCCGAAACCGGGTGACCTAACCATGAGCAGGCTGAAGCTGCGGTAACACGCAGTGAAGGGCCGAACCAGGATACGCAGTAAAGTGTTTGGATGACTTGTGGTTAGCGGTGAAATGCCAATCGAACTCGGAGATAGCTGGTTCTCCTCGAAATAGCTTTAGGGCTAGCGTTGTTTTAGTAGCACTACGGGGTAGAGCTCTGAAAGGGTCGAGGGTCCGCAAGGATACCTCTCCCTATCAAACTACGAATACGGAGTGTGTAACAACA
>WRFU01000035.1 GCA_009778675.1 Candidatus Saccharimonadota bacterium | reverse complement strand
CCGATTTAAACAGTGATGGTTTTTGGCAAAAACAGATAAAGTTGACTAATTTGCACTGGATTAATGACGCGCTTGTAGCCAATAAGACTTACCAAGTGCGTCTTAGGCATCGCGCGCCGTTGATCGAGGCCATGTTTACCCCTAGCCATTCCGAACTTGTTTCGGAATCTACACCCAAGATCCTGAAACAAGTTCAGGATGACACTGGCGTGGTGATGCTGACAGCCCCTGAACGCGCCATTGCTCCTGGCCAATCGGTGGTATTTTATGACGACGAGATCTGCCTAGGTGGCGGCATCGTTGCTTGATTTTTTGGCCTGGGTATGCTATAATGGTAAGATAAGCTATTATCCGGAGTAATAGCGTACCTTAAAGTTTAGTGAATTCCTGACCAACGGTGTTGACGGCTTTAAAATTAGCCAAACTGATCACCGTGACGCAGCTTCTATGTATATCAAAATCCCCGCGGTCTTATGGCTGCGGGGATTTTTGGTATGGTAAAATAGACTTAGTAAACAAGGGCATAACAATGGCGAATTTTGATGGTAAAACAATCATAGTAACTGGGGCTGGTAGTGGTATTGGGCAGGCTACAGCCGAGATGCTGTTTAAAAATGGTGCTAATGTCATTGCGGCTGATATCGACGAAGCTAGGCTACAAGAATTGGCTGGGCAATACCCAGGTATTAAAACGGTGGCGGGCGATATCACTAGCAATGATACAATCGAAGAAATTATTGCCGCCATTAGCGACAAACTAGATGGTTTGGCCAATGTAGCTGGTATAATGGATGATTTTTTGCCACCGAGCGAAGTTGACGACGACACCTGGGACAAAGTGATGAGTGTTAATTTAACTGGTCCGATGCGTTTAACACGGGCGGCTTTGCCACAGTTGATTGATTCTAAGGGTAAGATTGTCAATGTGGCTAGCGAAGCTAGTTTTCGGGCGTCTGCGGCCGGGGCAGCCTATACGGCTAGTAAACACGCGTTAGTCGGTTATACCAAAAGCTTAGCTTTCTTTTATGGCTCGCAGGGTGTTAGGGCTAATGCCATAGCGCCAGGGGCAGTAGAGACCAATATTCAAGCCGATATGGGTAAATCTAAACTAGCCGCCGAGCGGATTGGACCGATTATACAGGCTACTATGACACCGGTAGCCCAGGCCGAAGAATTAGCCAGTGCCATTTGCTGGTTGTTAAGTGACGAATCAGCCAATATTAACGGTGCGATTATCCCTAGCGACGGTGGCTGGTCAGTAGTCTAGATGTGGTGGGTTGGTCAGTTTTTTGGCCTTGTTGCGCTTATTGGCGATGCGATAACTTTTCACTTTAAAACTCGGCGTAGAATAATGCATGCTTATACTGTAGCCTGTCTGGCCTGGGTACTGAGTTTTGCTTTTTTAGGTGCTTATACTGGTATGGCATTGATGGTGTTATCTGGTTTAAATATCTGGGGTAGCTATAAATTATCAAAATGGTCGCGTAATAAGCAGTTATCTATACTACTATTACTTTTGGTGCTAGCATTTTCACTAACGATTTTAACTTGGCACGGTTGGCCGTCCATGTTCGCACTGGCTGGTTGGTCGCTGATGACACTATCTGTGTGGTCCAAACAAACTCAAGATATGCGTCGATTCGGCGTAGCGATGGCAGCATCATGGTTAGTTTACAGTACCGCTGTTTTTTCGATTTTTAGTATGATTTCGGATGCGATTACGCTAGTTTCTAATGTTATAGCTTTAGCACACAATCGTGAATCAGTTTCTAGACGCCATTTGTCTCGAACAATCGTGCACACTCGCAAAAAATCTTAATGATGTGATTTGGTATAGCCATGGTGGCGGCCGGTTATTCGCTCAAACCTATCCCTGTTAATATGGCTACGCGTGGCGTCAATGATATAAGCGATCGGCACATAAGTAACCAGCAAAATAGTCGTGGTTGTCACCCAGGTAGCCAGTAACCAAATATTGGCAGCATTTAACACGGCCGCCACTACCAGCAGCCAACTGCCGCCCGCCACCGTCGCCCAAGCGCTCACGCGTGATTTGTAATGCTGTAGGATAAAGATTTCGTCGGCATCTAACTGCTTGGCAAAGAAATTTTTAATCGTATTATTGCGCCGACGGGCTAGCACTATCTTGATAGGCGGTAGCAGCCACCACCAGTTAGACACATGTGGTGCCGGCGGTGCATTAGCTGCGATTTCTTTAAAGTGAGCCCGTAATTTATCTAGATCGTTATCTTCTTCGCGCAAGTTCTGTGAAGCTTGCAAAATTGAACCGTAAAACAGTAAATACGCGCCAAAAAAGCTTAAAACCAAGATGATGTTTTCCATAAGTTAATTGTAACATGCCAGCGCTGATATTTGTGAGCTGGCTACTCTGGTGGTATAATTTGACTAGTTAGTTGGTTAGTAGTTGGTGGGGCTAGCATGGGCTAACCGCACCTTTTTAGTTTGGTTAGTTTTCGATTCAAAAGGAAGTGGTATTTATGATGACACCCGACGATGCTTTAAAAATGATGCGAAAATATCGGCAGCATCAGTCTTATGGGCTAATGCCCAATCAGCTATATCTTTCGGGTAAGCCGCCGGTGTTGACGTTTTTTGGCAATGCGCCTGAAACGGACATTGGCGACTTGCTGAAGCGGTTGCTAAGTAAAAGTGAGCTGGATAACCCTGGCATACTGATGGAAGGGCCATATCCTTACGGATCGCGTATTGTATTCTGGGATAATGTTAAAGATGAGATTGGTTCAATTTGGCTATCGGGGCATCACCAAAGTGTAGCCAATTTGCAGAAGGTTGCGCCAGATTTGATTCAGATTACACCGGCAGAACTGGAACAAGCTCGGTTTGAGACTTTTTGTGAGCGCTTGACAGAAGCATTTACGCCAGAAAAGGTTCGTAAGGATCACGCGACCTATCTAACGGCGCTGCATCTAAATAAAGACGCACAAAATTCTGTCGGTATCTATACACCCGAGGAATGTGATGAAATTCACGCGGATTACTTAAGGGCACAGCGTTGGGACAACTATATGCGGCATGGTGCTCGCGATCTAGCAATGCTACGGGCGGCTTTAAGCTGACCACTAACTAAACCATCAGGGCTCCGGCTAATCACCGGAGTCCGCTTT
>WRFU01000034.1 GCA_009778675.1 Candidatus Saccharimonadota bacterium | reverse complement strand
GCGCTTGGGTGTTAGCGAAGATACGCCGATTCAAAACCGCGCGGTTAGTAAAACCTTGGAATCTGCCCAAAAACGGGTAGAAGGCTTTAACTTTGATTCACGCAAAAACGTTGTGCAGTACGATAATGTCATTAATCGCCACCGTCGCGTGGTCTATTTGATGCGCCGCAAGATTTTAGAAGGTGACAGTATTAAGCAGGAAATTACCAATCTGCTAGATGAATCAGCTAAAGTGCTAACAGAAGTGCCAGCTAAAATCAATAAGAAGTTTGTTACAGATTTTTGCGAACTATTCCCGATTAGCATGGCCGAAGCTAAAAAAATCAGCACAATAAAAAGTGACAAAGCCCGCGAAGAAGCTGCAAAAAAGGTAATAGATAAAATTTATGCGGCCAAAGAAAAAGAAATCGGTGCCGACATTATGCGCAAAATTGAACGCGAAGTTTACTTGCAAGTATTAGACACGTTGTGGATGCAACACTTAGAGAATATGCAACATTTACGTGAAGGCATTCACTGGCGCAGTGTTGGCCAACGCGATCCTTTGGTTGAATACCGCAGCGAATCACAAAAACTATTCACCGGTCTGCAAAATGTACTGCGCGAAGAAGTCATAAAATTGTTACTTAGTGTTAGCAAGCAAGAAGTCAAGCGTTTAAGTGACGATGAATACGAAACCGATTTAACTAAAATGGCCGAAGGCGCGGTTGAAAAAGGCGTAAATGAAGTTACGGCCGGTGAAGCCAACCACGACGAAGATTTTAAAGCTAAACCTAAAAAATCTGCGAACGAATCAAATCGTAAAAAGAATATTGCTCGTAAGAAAAAGAAAACTACCCGCCAGAATCGTAAAAAAGGACGAAAGTAAAGTGCGCCACAGCGTCGAGGAAGTAAGGCTTAAAAACGGGGCTAGGGGCTTGTTGATAGACGTGCCTGGCGCCAGCGTGATGAGCTACTTGTTCGACTTTCGGGCTGGCAATCGCTATGTAAAATCGCCCGATATCTACGAAACTGCCCATATTATGGAGCATATGGCCTATGGGGCTAACGAACAATTTAAAAACGGACATGCCTATACGGCTGAATTTGAAAAAAATGGTGCTTATAGCAATGCTATGACCAGTGACGATTTTATGCGTTATGTTGGCACCTGTGCCGCTTTTGAATGGGATCGTATATTGGGTTTGCAGAGTTTGGCTATTACTAAACCAATGTTTAACAATAAAGAATTAGCCAGCGAAAAAGGCAATGTAAAGAACGAATTAACAGGGTATTCGAACGATTACGATAATTTATTATGGCCTAGAATTTATCAATCATTTGGCGATAGCATGTTGACCTTTAGCCAGCGCGTAAAAACTGTACCTAGTATTAAGTTGGCCGATATTAAAGAGCATCACCACCGTACCCATACATCGGATAACATGCGATTTGTAATTACCGGGCGACTATATGGGCGTAAAACCCAAATTAAAAAATTGCTCGAATCGTGGCAATTGCCTAGGGGTAGGCGGTTCGATTTGCCTACGGACGAATACAAAATTGCTAATCCGTTTTTTATCCAGCGCAAAGATGCCACAAATCTAACCTTTGGCTTATCGATGGTATTGCCACGAGTTTTAGATAACCACGAACTAAATGCTCTGCGCTGCGTTAACCACATTTTTACCGGTACTTTGTATAGCAAAGTACTGGGTGAAGCCCGAAAACGCGGTTTAGTTTATAGTATGGGCTCTGGTGCTGTCCGTAGCGCCACCCAAAGCTTGTGGGAATTCAGCGGCCAGGTGAACTACGATACAGCGCAAGAATTGTTTAAATTGATGGTGCGTGAAATCACGAAAGTAGCTAGTGGCCAGCTAAGCCATAAGGATGTTGATGCAGCTAAACAATATTTGCTAGGGCGACACCAGATGGGTGCTCAAACGGTTTCGGAAATCAATAGCCTATATGCTGGTTGGTATTGTTTTGATGAAACTATTTTAGATTACGATGACATTCCTAACCGAATTAACCATATAAAATCGGATGATATTATAGAATTAGTACAAGAATTCTTAGACGCCAACATCTGGACGACAGCCGGTGTCGGAAATAGCCAAAAGATTAATATGACAGATTTGGGTGATATTGTAGCGCCGTTGTTCGATAGAGGGTAAGTGATGAAAATTGCGATTTTAGGATATGGTATTGAGGGCAAGAGTGCCGAGAGATATTGTCAGATGCACTATAAAAATGCTGAAATCAAGATTTTTGATAATGTTCCAGATAATGTTAAAGCTGATGGATTTGATTTAGTTTTTCGGACGCCATCAATTGCACCAATTCGAATTAAAACGGATGGCCAAATTACATCAGTCACGCAAGAGTTTTTTGATAAATGCCCAGCGCCAATTATTGGCGTGACTGGTACTAAAGGTAAAGGTACGGTCTGTAGCTTAATTGCCGCAATATTAAAAGCGGCGGGCAAAACGGTGCATTTAGTTGGTAATATCGGCTTACCAGCTCTTGATGAACTGCCAAAAATTAATAAGACTGATATAGTTGTTTATGAACTTAGCAGTTTTCAATTGTGGGATTTAAAACGTAAATCGCCACAAACGGCGGTAGTGTTACATATCGAGCCAGACCACCTAGATAGGCACGCTAATTTTGATGAATATGTGGCAGCTAAAGCTAATATCGTTAAATACCAATCAGCACAAGATACGGTAATTTTTGATAATGCCAATCAAGATGCCATTAATATAGCTAAGCAATCAAAAGCGGCTAAAATGCCTTACCCAAATAGCCAATTTGCCCACATTGTCTTGCGTCATCCTGAACTTGGTTCAGGATCTAAAAGTGATTTTTACTATGGTGAACACATAATTTGTTCAACCAGTGTACTAAAAATACCGGGTATACATAACCAAATGAACGCTTTGGCGGCTATTGATGCAGTTAGCGAATATACGCTTGATCCAGAGGTGATAGAACAAGGTTTAGGGTCATTCACCGGCTTGCCACATCGGCTAAAATTTGTCACTAGCAAAAACGGGGTAGACTATTACGATGATAGTATTTCAACCACACCGGGCAGTACAATTGCTGCCATAAAAGCTTTTACCCAGCCAAAAGTCGTGATTTTAGGTGGTTCTAGCAAGGGTGCGAATTTTACTGAATTAGCTGCAACTATCCAGCAGTCTAACGTAAAAAATGTGATATTAATCGGGCCAGAAGGCCAAAAGATTAAACAAGCGCTGAATAAAATAGGTTATAAAAACTATGAAGATTTAGGCAAAGATTACAATATGCAGCAAGTGGTTACTACGGCTATAGCTTTAGCCAAAAAGGGTGATGTCGTACTGCTAAGCCCAGCGGCTGCTAGTTTTGATAAATTTGCCAGTTATTCCGACCGTGGTGACCAGTTTATAGCAAAGGTTATGGCGTAAAATGCAACCCTTAAAAAAGCGGCTCGATACCCTAAAAACTAACTTCGCCAAAGCTTACACTGGGCTTGATATCGAAGCTAAACTAACGATGCTAGCCGAGCTCGAAACCGAGGTAGCACAGCCTGAAATCTGGAACAATCCAGAATTTGCTAAGCAAAAAACCGAAGAATTGAACAAATTAAATAACTTAGTGCAACCATGGCAAACGATTAAGGTGCAGCTAGGCGACATCGACGAGTTATTGGCCATTGGTGATGAAAGTTTGCTATCAGAATTAACAACCCAGGTAGAAGTCATGGAAACAGATTTTAACCAACTTAAAAAACAGCTATTATTTAACGGTCAATTCGATAACGATAATGTAATTTTGCGTTTAACGTCTGGTGTAGGTGGGTTAGATGCCCAGGAT
>WRFU01000033.1 GCA_009778675.1 Candidatus Saccharimonadota bacterium | reverse complement strand
ACCATATTTTCACTAACATACACTGGTACATGAACTTTACCATTATGAACCGCGAAGTTTTTACCAACCATTTCGGGGGTAATTGTACTGCTGCGAGCCCAAGTCCTAATAACACTACGATCTTCACTACCCAAAGCGGCAACTTTTTTAGCCAATTTTGCATCCACAAATGGACCTTTTTTAAGACTACGGCTCATCTACTTTCTCCTCTTACTGTCATGACGACTCTTAACTATCATCTTAGAAGTCTGCTTGTTACGGCGCGTACGGTAACCTAAAGTTAGCTGGCCCCAAGGTGTGCGCGGCGCACGACCGGTACCATGACGACCACCATCACCACCACCATGCGGGTGGTCAGCGGCGTTCATAACGACACCACGAACTGTTGGGCGGATACCCTTGCGGCGTTTACGGCCAGCACTACCAATTTTAACATTCTGGTGTTGAACATTACCAACTGTGCCAATTGAAGCCTTAGCGGTTAATAACACCTTGCGAACTTCACCACTTGGCAAGCGCAAAGTGGCGTAATTGCCTTCTTTGGCCATTAACTGCGTACTAGCACCAGCACTGCGTGCCAATTGCGCACCCTTACCAGGTGTCAATTCAATCGCGTAAACATAAGTACCGACTGGAATATTAGCCAGTGGCAAACGGTTGCTAGCTTCAATGGCTGATTTTTCGCCAGTCGTGAAGGTTTTACCTTTAACCATCGACGTATCCGCCAAAACATAATAATACTTGCCAGTTTCATCTTTAACGCGAGCAATGCGCGCCGAACGGTTTGGATCGTATTCGATTTCTTCAATCGTCAACTTCAAATCATTTGGCAAATCGTGTGTTAGCAAACGATAATGACGTTTAACACCGCCACCGCGATGTCGCACGGTAATGCGCCCGGCATTATTGCGCCCAGCATTCTGTTTTTTCGATTTAACCAAGCTTTTCAACGGCTTTTTAGTCGTAATTTCACTATAATCGGCGCTAGTCATGCCGCGGCGAGCTGGAGTAGTTGGTTTATATTTAACAATTGCCATTATTTATCTCCTCTGCGGCCAGTGCGGCGGCGAGTTAACAGCCCAGCTTTCTTGGTTTCAGCCTTAACGGTCGCCTTAGTCTCTTTAGCATCAGCTGCTTTAGCTTTCGCTTCATCTTTTTTAATCGGCTCTTCATCAAACACTTTGATTTTATCGCCAGTTTTTAGGGTAACGTAAGCTTTTTTAACGTCTTTACGGGTAGTTTCACCAGGGCGGACACGCTTGCCACGCGCAAAACGAACTGGCTTGCCCTTTTGAACCAATGTTGTAATGTTAACAACAGTTACACTAAATTGTTCTTCCACATTCTCTGCAATCAGTTGTTTACTAGCCGCCAATGGCACCTTAAAAATATAAGTATCACTCAGCACGCTGGTATAAGCTTTTTCACTAGTCAAAGGAATTACGCTGATATGTTTCACGCTTTAATCTCCTTTGGCTCTTTAGCGGCAATCGCTGGTTTATCTTTACCAAGCAGCCATTCCTCGATCATAGGGAAAGCTTTTTGGCTGATAAGAATCTTATCGGCATTTAGAATATCGTAAACGTTCAGATAGGTTGGGCGCACAACTTTAACATTCGGCATGTTGCGAGTGGCACGAACTACTAAATCACACTTATCGTATGGCACAATCACAACTCGGTCATCATCGGTAACTTTGTATTTCTTAAAAATTGACATAGTTTCCTTGACTTTGCCATTTGGTACGTCAAATTTGTCGATTTCAACAATCTTTTTAGCTTTATTCGCCAAACTTAATGCTTGGATAACCGCCACGTGTTTCATCGTGGTGCTTAGTTTTTTAGTGTAATTTTCATTGCCGCGCGGGCCAAAAACTACACCACCACCACGCCAAATTGGGTTACGGATAGAGCCAAAACGCGCCCGACCGGTGCCTTTTTGACGCCAAGGTTTTTTACCACCACCACGGACTTCACCCCGCTGCAAAGTGGTAGCGTTAGCACCACGCTTGTTAGCTAAATATGAATCATAAGCTAGTTTTAGCAGTTCGTGATTTTTGACTTCAACATTAAAAATTTGTTTATTAAGCATCGTGACCCCCTATAACCACTACACCTTTCTTGGGACCAGGCACAGCGCCCTTTAGGCCAATCACATTTGTTTCGGCATCAACATAGCTAACAGCTAAATTCTTAACCGTAACAGTTTCGTAACCCATACGGCCGGGCATTTTTCGGCCTTTATATACCCTTTGTGGGTACATACTGCCAATTGAACCGGGTTTTCTGATATTCCCCTTGCCACCATGAGTGTGCGGGCTGGTATGGAAATTATGACGTTTGACCGTACCGGCGAAACCTTTACCTTTGCTAGTACCAGTTACATCTGTCACATCGCCAATATTAAATTCGGTGACACTAAACGTATCACCTACTTTTACACCTTCAGGCAGTTCATCAACACGAAATTCACGAATGATTTTCGGTTCTACCTTAGCGTCTTTGACGTGCCCTAAAACCGCTTTAGATAAGTTTTTACCCTTGCCATAAGCTAATTGAACGGCATTATAGCCGTCAATCTCGTTAGTTTTGAGCTGAGTAACAGTTACCGGGCCAGCTTGAATTAGAGTGACAGGGGTAACAATACCATCTTTACCGATGATCTGCGTCATGCCTAGTTTTACGCCAATGATAGCTTTCACTGTTCCTCCATCTAAAACGCTTGGTATCGTGTGGTTTCTCGTACGAGACCTGCAGGCTTACCAAGGTAGATTTTTGTAGTTTTATGTTCTTGATGGATTTTAGCATGCCGTTTTTAAGAAGTCAACACTTTACATGAAAAAAGAGCGCAGAAATCTGCGCTCTATAGGTTTAGGGTGGTCGCATCTGACCATCAGGTCTCCTGAACCATAAAACAGATGCGACCATATAAAATGGTTAGAGTGGTGTTTACGTGCTCGGTACTAATCAAGCAATAACGCTACATTTGTAGTGCTCCCCTTTAGGCAAACACCACTCTAATGTAGAGGCACTTCCCCCAAAAGTATTGCCCCTATCTTACCATTATAACACGTAGCTATGCTATATGTCAATACTTTTTTGCAAAAATCTTTTATAAAACTATCCCGGCCGGTATAAAATAGGTTAAAATTGCCACAATTAATATCACCGCAAACCAGATTTTGCGGTTTTCGGAACGTTTTTCGACCAAACGAATAAGTACCAACCCAATTAATAATCCGGCTGGTATACCAAACAGATACCCCGTCCCAATTTTGAGTGGTGAGCCAAATTTAAGCCAAAATGACCCTAAAATAACAACACCGACTAATTTTAATAAAAATATACCATCTGGTTCGGTAAATTTTTCAAACCCCCTGCGAGACAGATTAGTCCGATTGCGGGCGTATGTTCGCGCCCTTGCATTGCTTTTAGCCATTAGCTTTATGATAGCATAAAACCCTTAAGGAGGGGAGCAACCGGATCGGGCTGGCTTTGCCAGTCGTCCGCGTGTTGAGGAGTTCCCCTCAAAAGCGAAGCGTTAGCTACATCTTAATTTCGGCGTCAACGCCAGCTGGTAGGCTCAAATTTTGCAAACTATCAATAGTTTTTGGTGTGGCGTTAGTAATATCGATTAAGCGTTTATGCACCTTCATTTCGAATGTTTCGCCACCAGTTTTATAAACATGTGGACTTTTAACCACCGTAAAAGTACTGCGGCGCGTTGGCAGCGGCACTGGACCAGATACTTTAGCGCCAGTTTTAAGCGCCGTATCGATAATTTGTTTGGCTGATTGGTCAATCACCCGATGATCGTAGGCTTTTAAGCGAATACGAATCCGTAAGCCTTCTTCTTTGGCAGTTGTGGTTGGCATTTTTGTTCTCCTT
>WRFU01000032.1 GCA_009778675.1 Candidatus Saccharimonadota bacterium | reverse complement strand
TCGCCACCAGTCACTAGGTAAAAGTCACCGGCTAGGATTCGCTTGCGCAATGCCCCACGCAGTTCATCGACAGTAATGGAATCTTCACCCTGTTCTAAATAGCGTTCAAATAGTTCGTCATCGGCCTGCACCGCTTCTTCTACCAGCATCGCTCGAGCATTTTGGGCTTTTTCTAACATGTCGGCCGGTATATCACTCTGGACTAGTTCGTGATCGTGGAATTCGGTGTAGGTGTAAGCTTTCATGTCAACCAGATCAACCACGCCATTAATATCTTTTTCGAAACCAATTGGCAGATGCACCGGCAAGGCGTTTTTAGTTAAACGTTTATGAATACTATCTAATGATTTGTAAAAATCACCACCAATTTGGTTGATTTTGTTAATAAAACAGATTCGCGGCACGTTGTACTTGTTGGCCTGACGCCAGACGGTTTCGGTTTGGGCTTCGACCCCCATTTTACCGTCAAAAACTACTACCGCACCATCTAGCACGCGCAAACTGCGTTCGACTTCAGCCGTAAAGTCAATGTGCCCTGGGGTGTCAATAATGTTGATTTTGTGATCTTTCCAAAAAGTTGTGACAGCCGCACTGGTAATGGTAATGCCACGCTCACGTTCTTGCTCCATCCAGTCGGTGACAGTTTCACCTTCGTGCACGGCGCCGATCTTGTGGCTTAGGCCGGTGCGGTACAAAATACCTTCGGTAGTGGTAGTTTTACCAGCATCAATATGGGCGATAATCCCTATGTTGCGGTAATTTTCTAACTTAACATTTTTTTCAGCCATTTCTTTCCTTACTTAACTTTTTGACATGATTAATAACACTTGCGACATTTTAGCATAAACGCCGGTAAAAGAAAAGAAGGGAGTCCGAAGACTCCCCCTTTGTCGCAGCTGTAAATTTTCGTCACTCGATCCGTGGATCGAGATCCTTTATTTCACAACCACGACGCTTAGCGACGTAAGCCATGGCGGCTTCCACCGTTGGCAGGTCAGTATTAGACACATAGGTAGTGCCATCTGCCAACTGGCCACGCATAGCTATCACGTTATTCGGCGGCCACAATTCAAAAAATACCGTAGGCAGGAAACTCTCGAGATCAACCCACATTTCTTGGTTAGGATCGCTGTCATTGTTGACTAAGATCGTAAATGACGGCCGCCTAACCGCCCAGAACCAGAAAAAGGTAATCACCATTATCACCACCCAGGCGAACACAACGATGATATACCATATCAGCTTCGAGGCGGCCGGGAATAATGTACCGCGTTTGCCTTGCCATGCTAGATAGCCCAAAAAGATGGTGGCAAATATGGCTGTTAAACTAGGTGTGATTTTTCTCATTTTGACTCCTTCCGTCCGTCAGAAATAAGATATGCCTTTACATCACTAATACTACCCCACAAGAGGTCTACCCTAATAGTAGCACAGATAGGCAAAAAAGTCAATAGAAATTTAGCCATAGGGGAAAGGCTTAGCGGAAATTGGTGAAGTTTACCGCAAATTCCAGCTGTGATTGCCGTAACGACTGCATAATGTTTTGCAGTTCATCCTTGCTACCACTGGTGACACGAACCATTTGCCCTTGGATTTGCGGTTTGGCTTTAGGATATTTATCACGAATCAGTTTAGTTACCTGCTTGGCCTTTTCGGCGTCTAAACCTTGCACAAACGGCACTTCTTGACTGCTTTGTAAATTATTAGTTAAAATTGGTTTTTCGAGGCTCAAAAACTTGCTAGTTAAACCGTATCTAGCCAGGTTTTTACGTAAAATATCCAAAATTGACTCAATTTGCCAATCATTGTTACCAGTAATTTTTACTCCGGATTTTTCGCCAAGCCAATCAATACCCGCCGGCGTACCCTTGAAATCATAGCGGTTGGCGACCTCGCGTTGCACACCCTCAACAGCGTTATTCATCGCCGCTTTGTCGAATTCACTTACAATATCAAAACTAAATGTTGCCATAAGTATAGTTTAGCATATGAAAAATACTTGGCGGGTACTAATCAAACTAGCAGAGCATTACCCCGATACGACTGGGGCAATGCTCTGCTAGTTTCGGTTCGTGAACGACAAGTGTATTATCTAGCAAAATGCGCAAAAGCACGGTTGGCTTCGGCCATTTTGTGGGTGTCTTCTTTCTTTTTGAAAGCGGCGCCAGTTTCGTTATAAGCATCAACGATTTCGCTACTTAAACGCTGCCAGTATGGCATGCCTTTTTTGGCGCGTGAACATTGCACTAGCCACGAAAAAGCGAAGTGCTGCTGGCGGTGGCCAGAAATCGGGAACGGAATCTGATAGTTAGCGCCGCCAACTCGACGACTTTTAACTTCGAAATTCGGGCTAACATTTTTTAAAGCTTTTTCAAAAACTGCTAGTGGATCTTCGCTGTTTAGTTTTTTAGCGGCGGCTTCTAACGCCTGGTAAACATAACGTTCGGCGGCTTGTTTTTTACCGTCTAGAATACTTTTGTTGATTAAACGTTGCACCAAAACAGATTGGTATTTACGATCTGGTTGCAAATCGCGTTGTAGTTTTTTAGTAACTTTACGAGGCATGGTTATTTATCCTCCTTTTTAGTACCGTATTTACTACGACCTTGCTTACGGTTATTAACACCCTGCAAATCTAGAGTGCCGCGCACAATATGGTAACGTACACCTGGCAAATCGGGTACACGACCACCGCGGACTAAGACCACAGCGTGTTCCTGTAGATTATGACCTTCGCCACCTATATATGCCCAAACTTCTTGGCCATTGGTCAAGCGCACACGAGCGACTTTTCGCAGTGCCGAGTTTGGCTTTTTAGGGGTTTTAGTAGTGACTTTAATACAGACACCGCGCTTAAACGGGTTGTCTTGTTTGTAATAACGCGTTTTAAGCGTATTTTGAATGGTTCCTAGCGCTGGCGCTTTGCTTTTCTTAGCGGCAACCTTGCGCGGTTTACGAACCAATTGATTGATAGTTGGCATTTAACTCCTTTGCCTATTAGTGTCATTCCGAACTTGTTTCGGAATCTAACCCCAAGATCCTGAAACAAGTTCAGGATGACAATGGGACACCCATTTCAAGTCAGCAAGCTTTACTCTAGGTCTTTCTTTATAGCTGTAAGATTCACCACACCATAGCAAAACTCTACTCTATAAAGAGGAAACTCGTTTAATATTTTAACAAAGGCTAGCTTAGAAGTCAAAGTTTCTTAGCTACATTTCTTATCGTCGTGTATCTGGTGAGCTAAATTATCCGTTTTTGTACTCATTTGGTATTCGGGCGGTACACCGGTACTTAATCTTTCACGGCTAGCGCCCAAAAATAACACCGCGTACGAGCTAGTGGCAGCCTCTGTCATACGACCCAAAATAGCTGGGCTAGATGTATTGCAAATCATGCCTATTAAATGATGCGCCATTTCATGTTTTACGGCATCAACAATATAGATATCTTTTAAATCATCAGGATAGCCAGCATATTTATCATTAATAAAAATTTTGGTCGGAGTGGCGTGGCAATAGGCCGCCACAACATACTGATCGTCACCACTGGGTGAACCATAACAACCATCATAAATTTTGTCAAAGTTAAAATCTAATACCATACCGAATTTACCAACATAGGTTTGCAGATCACAAACGTAAGTGCCGTCATCGCAGGTGCTGGCTGGCTGAAAGTTGGTCGACCACTGTTCAAGCTCGCTTAGGTTAGTAGACCCAGTACTAGGGGCAGACGGGGCAATTGGTTGCTGAGTACCGTCCTGGGCAGTAACAGTATCCTCTTGTGGGGTGTAATTATCAACACCTTTACGCGTACCGGTGTATTTACCATCCGAGATAAAGCGATCTTTGCCATCAACTTTGGTGCTAATAGTAACACCGGTGGAAGCGATAGTATAAGGAGCATTAATACCAATATCAACTGAAACGCCTAAATCTTTATGAGCCCGAAAAAGATTATAGACTTCTTTCAGGTTTTT
>WRFU01000031.1 GCA_009778675.1 Candidatus Saccharimonadota bacterium | reverse complement strand
CGCTTGCGTTTATGATATAATTTACAGATGGACGCGAATGAAATTCGGCAAAAATACCTAGATTTTATGGTTAAACACGGCTATACCAAAATTGCGCCGGTTGATTTGATTTTAGAAAATGATCCAACCACGCTGTTTACCGGTAGTGGCATGCAGCCGATGATTCCGTATCTGTTAGGCGAAAAGCATCCGGCTGGCAATAAATTAACCAATAGCCAACCCTGTGTTCGTACCCAAGATATGGAAGAGGTCGGCGATAATCGTCACACTACGTTTTTTGAAATGCTGGGTGATTGGTCGCTTGATGGTTTAGATAAAAAACAACAAATTGAGTGGTTATTTGAGTTTTTGACCCATGATTTAGGGTTAGACCCCAGCAAACTATACGTAACTTGTTTTATCGGTGACGAAAAAGCTGGTATCCCGCGTGATGATGAAACAGCCAATGCCTGGGCAGAGGTTTTTGAAGGCTATGGTATTACAGCTAAAACAGCTTTAATTGGCAGTGGTGAGGCTGGGGATAAGCGGGGTATTAAGCCTGGTGAACGGATTTTCTTTTATGACGACGGTCAAAACTGGTGGAGCCGTAACGGTGGTATTGCTACCACGCCAAAGGGTGACCCTTGTGGTCCAGATAACGAAGTGTTTTATGACTTTGGGGCACAAGCTCACGATGCTAGCTTTGGTTTAGCGCACCCGGCTAGCGACAGTGGTCGATTTTTAGAAATTTGTAATAAAGTTTGGATGCAGTACCAGCGCCAAGCTGATGGCAGCTTTGAGCCATTAACTACTGGTAAAGTTGATTTTGGTGGTGGTTTAAGTCGGTTGGCTAGTGCCACGTTGGGCAAGCCAGATATCTTTTTAACTAGTTTGTACCAGCCAATCATTCAAAAGATTGAACAAATATCGGGCAAAGATTACGCCAGCAACCAAACCAGCATGCGGGTGATTGCCGACCACTTAACAGCGGCGGTGTGGTTGGCGTCGCAGGGGCTAACGCCAAGCAACAAAACTCAGGGCTACGTATTGCGCCGGTTGATTCGCCGCGCAGTGCGGTTTGCATTCGATTTAGGGGTAGAACAAAATTTCTTAGATAGTGTCGTACCGACAATAATTAATATTTATACTAGTAGTTACCCCAAGATTAGGACGAGTCAAGATAGTGTGCTTACGACACTAACTAAAGAAGAGAAGGCTTTTAGGCAGACTTTGCGTAAGGGGTTGAGGGTATTTGAGAAGCTAACTTTAGTAGACTTGTCGAATATATTAACTGGCAAAGAAATATTTACCCTGTACGACACCTATGGTTTTCCGGTGGAACTAAGTGTGGAGGAAGCGTTTAAGCGGAACATAGCGGTAGCCAAAAACTGGCGTGATGAATTTGACGCTAAGATGGCCGAGCAGCGTGAACGTAGCCAAACCGCCAGCAAAGGCACTTTTAAGGGTGGCCTGAGCGATAGTGGTGAAATGACGACAAAGTACCACACCGCCACCCACTTGCTGTTAGCGGCGTTAGAACGCGTGCTAGGGCCAAATGTCGAGCAAAAAGGCGCCAATATCACGCCGGAACGCTTGCGATTTGACTTTGCCTGGGGCGAAAAGTTAACACCGGAACAGATTGCCGAAGTCGAGAAATTAGTAAATGGTTGGATTAAGGATGATTTACCAGTTACGCATAAAGAATATGACACCGATTACGCCTTAAATGAACTGCACGCCCACGGTAGTTTTCGGGAAAAATATGGTGATAAAATAACTGTTTATACGATTGGTGATATTAGCTGCGAAGTTTGTGGTGGTCCACACGTTGAACATACTGGCCAACTGGCGACCCCAATTCGTCATTCCGAACTTGTTTCGGAATCTGGTTCCAAGATCCTGAAACAAGTTCAGGATGACAACAGAGCGGTCTTCAAGATTGTTAAGGAACAATCTAGCAGCGCCGGTGTGCGGCGGATCAAAGCGGTTTTGCAATAAGCTTCTTGTAGTTAGTTTTAACGCCACCACCATAATCCCTGCGCCACTTCTCGCGCCCGTCGTTACAGGACTCGGCGTTGACTTGCTCGCCGTCCTTCACGAGTCGCGCAGAAACCAGGTGGCAACCCCAAAACTTGAGCCATAAGTGTTATACTATAACCAGTATGCCTTTATTTAAGAAGCTAAAAACTGCCGTAAAAGATTCAGATGATTTTCTACTGGCCTTAGATATTGGTACAGAGGTAGTAAAAGCTCTGATCGCCAGAATTAATGGTAACGAACTCGAAATTATAGGTGTGGGGCGCAAAAATCAAGAAGTTGGTGATATGCACTCGGGGGCGATTGCTGATATCGATAGTGTGGTCAAAAATTGTGAAGCTGCCCTGGCCGAAGCTGAACACCAAGCCGGAATACAGGCTAAAAATACCGTGGTTGGTATTGCTGGTGAACTGGTCAAGGGTAACACTAGCACTATTCGCTACCGTCGGCCGACGCCCAGCAAGCCGCTAGATGAAGTCGAAATGAAATTTATCATTGAAAAAGCCCAAGATCGTGCCCGTATGAAAGCTCAGCGTCAGGTAGCAATCGAAACTAACAACCAAGATGTAGAAGTCAAATTGGTCAATTCAGCCCTAGTGAGCCTACATATCGACGGCTACAAAGTTAGTAATCCACTTGGTTTTCAGGGTAAAGATGTATCGGTACAGATTTATACGGCTTTTGCGCCAATGGTTCATATTGGGGCGATTGAACGTGTTACCGCTGAATTATCACTAGATTTAGTAGCAGTTGCCGCCGAACCGTTTGCAGTTAGCCGCAGCGTCATTGGCGACGATGCTAGCAGCAACTTTACAGCTATATTGGTTGATATCGGTGGTGGTACTACTGATATTGCAGTGGTAGACGATGGTGGCGTAGAAGGCACTAAGATGTTCGCGATAGGGGGGCGTAGTTTTACGCGCCAAATTATGTCAGAGCTCGATATAACCTATAAAAATGCCGAAAAGTTGAAATTAAATATTGGTAACGATGAAATTAAACCAGTGGTAGCCAGTAAAATTGATGAAGCGATTGATCGCACACTAGAAGTTTGGCTATCTGGGGTTAATCTAGCGCTCGACGAATTTAAAAATGTTGATCACCTGCCAAGCAAGGTCTTGTTATGTGGCGGTGGTGCCAGTCTGGCCAAGGTGCCAGAGGCTTTAAATACCACCGGTTGGTACGAAGATTTGCCATTTACGCGCAAGCCGGTTATTCAATTAGTCAACCCCAGCGAGGTTGTTGGGATTTCTAACGGTTCAGGTATGGTGCTTGATCACACCTTTATAACGGCCATGGGGCTACTAAGGGTAGGTTGTGATACAATTATGGGTGGTCAGACTAATGATAGCTTTAAAGACCGTTTAGGTAAGATTTTGAGGATATAAATGGACAAGAAAGACGTAATTTACGTAGATATTGATGAAGACATCACCGATATCGTGGGCAAAATTAAAAAATCAGCTGGTACGGTGATTGCTTTGGTGCCACCAAAAAGAATTGGTGCGTTAAACAGTATTGTCAACCTAAAACTATTGTCCAAAGTGGCTAAAACCGCTGGTAAGCACGTAGTGCTAGTTAGTAGCGCTCAAGCGCTAGTGCCATTAGCAGCTGCCGCTAAGTTGCCGCTGGCCAAAACTCTGCAATCTAAACCAGAAATACCAGTAGTTGCCAAACTTGAAGCAGACGACGGCGATACCGAGATTATTGAAGGTGAAGAAATTCCAGTAAAAGACAACACAGCTGTTGATGACGATGTCGACGAAATACTACTTGAAACAGTTACGGTTGACGACACAGCCGATGCAGCTAGTGGCACAGCTGCTAAAAAGCCCAAGAATAAAGTGCCAAACTTCAATAAATTTCGCAAAAAAATCTTTATAGCTGGTGCAGCTGCACTACTGTTAATTGCTTTTATCGTGTGGGCGGTTGTGTTTGCACCAGCTGCGACTGTTTACATTAAAGCTCAAACGGCCAAACTTAGCATTTCTGCCCCAGTACAATTAGTTGATCAATCCCAGTCTGCCGATCCCGCAGACGGTATTTTGAATGTTGTCAAAAAAGAAGTTACTAAAAGTAACAATGTGACATTTACGCCAACTGGCAGTAAAGATGTTGGCGACAAAGCGACCGGCACGATTACGGTTAGCAATTGTGATTATTCCGATGGTTTTACTCTAGCAGTTGGCACTCAATTCGTGTCTAGCGATGGTTTAAGATTTACTAGTCAAGCGGCTGTAACCGTGCCTAAATTTACTGGTAGTGCCAGTAGCTGCTCGCTGACTGGTAGTTCCGCTGGTAAGGCTTCGG
>WRFU01000030.1 GCA_009778675.1 Candidatus Saccharimonadota bacterium | reverse complement strand
TTGGAGTTTGTGCGCCACACTGGTGCTACCGATGACGAAAAGCTGAGGTTGTTGTTTGTAGCAATCACCAGAGCCAAAACTCATTTATATATGACAAACGCCACGAGTGATTTTGCCGGCAAACACCCTGGCCGATTAGAATATTTAGCCGAAGCCGAGACAAAAGCCGGGCAGGTAATTAGCCCATACTTGCCAACCAAGAACCAAGCGGTTATAAAAGATGAGACCGAGGCGGTGAGTGATACTGATTTAGCAAACAATTGGATTGGTAAATATATCCCTCGCAGCCCAGAGATGAAAGTGCTGCTGCAATCACGATTGAATAGTTATCGTTTAAGCCCCACAAATCTATTAGACTACCTTGACGTTGGTCATGCTGGGCCGCAAGAGTTTTTAAAACGTCATATTTTAAAAGTGCCATACGAACAAACTTCAAGTTTATCTTACGGTTTAGCAATTCATGCCGCGTTTGATTTCGCCACTAAAAACCAGGCAACAAATGACGAGATTATTGAATTCTATCAACAGTATATCCATGACAGTAATTTAACGCGCAAAGACACCGAAGAACTGATTGAAAAAGGTCGCGATAACTTGCAGGTTTATTTGCAGGTTCGCGGTGAAATGTTCAGGGCTAGCAATGCTAGCAGTGAAGTAGCTTTCTTTGGCGAGAGCATCCAGCTCGGTGATATTTTACTTACCGGCAAAATTGACCGTATCGAGGTCAATAAAACCAATAAAACTATCACTGTGGTTGATTTTAAAACTGGCCGGTTTAAAGATAAGAACTGGGATAGTGATGATAGCTTGCACAAATACAAATTGCAGTTAGAATTTTACAAGCTACTAATTGAACATTCGCGTCAGTACGCTAATTACAAAGTTAACCAGGGCAGAATTGAGTTTGTGACACCAGATGACAAAGGTGAAGTGCATGCCAAAACACTTGATTTTACTAGCGCCGACACGGCGAAGCTCAAAGATTTACTCGGCATAGTGTGGCAGAAGATTAAAAATTACGATTTCCCAGAAACCGACAGCTACAAGAGTTTAATTAGCTTCGAAAAAGATTTATTAGCTGGTAAAATCTAGCTAGCTATTGACTTTTTGGCCTAGATGGTGTATAATGGAAAGATATACCTTCTAGATCTTCTACCCAATGAACACGGAGGTGAAAAATGGGTAAGTTTAGGCAAGTGCTGGGGGAAGACAGCGCCAAAGGAAGAACCTTGAAAATCATAACCGAATGCATATTGCTTGGTACCAACTTCATGCTAATATTGCTAGCCAGCCACTGGTTTGAGCGTATGATGGCAGCCTTGTGGCACATCAACATCAACCCCTGGTCAGCTTGGCGAATGATGCTAGCAATTGCTACGTTAGTATCAATCTCATATATTTGCTCGCTAGGTTGCGCTTATATTTATAAGTTGCACGCCGATATGAAGTTGCGTAAGCGAAGCCACGGTATGAAGATATCGATGATAGACTATGAATTTTCAGCTATCTCTCGCAAAGCTTTCGACATCTCTGCGATTCCAACACGCATTTGGTTGTGGAGTTTATACTTAATAAATTGGCTATTAGTATGAAAGGCGCTCGCTTCCCAGGGCGCCTTTTTTAATCAAAATTAAATAGCACTAATATTTAACGCCAGATCGCCAAGTGAACGTTCAGCCACTGACGTTGATCTAATAATCTTTTTCTGATTCTCTAGAAATTGAGACCAATCATCTGGCATTATAGCAGTGCCAAATTCGATTATTTGTTTTGTAACCCTTTCCGAAATCGTATCATATAGATACTTTTCGGTGGATTCAATTGTATTTTGAACCTTATCGCGCACTTGTTCAGTATCAGATACCAATGGATGGCTGGCTAATGGTGGATAGGCTACCAAACCATTTATGAGAGATCTGTAGCCCCTTAGTACTTCTAGTGTTGACAACGCCCACTCAATAAAACCACTTTCCTGGCGCCGACCCTCAATAGAAAATGCGCGTTTATTGCAAATCACTTTGTCACCGTCGCTGAATAAAAGGCCGCTGTGGCATAAACTTTCCAACTGTTTCGTGCTGATAGCCCGTGGTTCTAATTCGCCGTTAATTACACGGGGTACTACAGCAGAAATATTATTAAGATGCCGTTTAAGCTTTGGCGCTAAACCGATTTTGCCATCAGGGTAAAACGAAATACCAGTGATAGTGATCGCTTTATCATCATGCGCCAAATCATGGACTTTAGTTTTATAGGGATTAATAATTGCACCTGGGTAGCTCTCAATCAACTCTCTCTTCTCGCGGCGTTCTTGTGGCGAAAAGACATCATCACGACTCGAAAATGTAAAATCATCAAAAAAACGAGTGCAAACAATACCTTTTTGAGCACAAAGTGGCATTAAAACCCTATCTAACGGCCGATAATAAATACCAAACAGATGCGGTGAGTCTGGTAGGCCGAGTGCCAAACCGCTCACTCGATTATTGGCTACATATTGAAAAATAAAATCATCCATCATCTGCTGCTGTTCTGGCGGGATAATTTGGCCCGTAGCTTCTAGTAGCGTGTAAATGTTGACGTTTTTAAAAGCATCTTTTAAATCTAGCTGGTAAAAATAGCGACTGCCGTTATTAATATGCTGTTCCGCGTTGTATAGCACACCGCGCCCCGGAATAGAACCGCAGGTCCCTGCTGGCCAGTCAGTTTCTAAACTATACAGATAATCCAGCATTTCATGGTGACGTTTACGCGTTTCAGGCAACGGGATACAAAGTTCGCGCCATTTGCCATTTATCTTCGCTCGTTGCAGGTGAAATCTGCCAGGCGTGTGAGCTTCTGGACGTAAGGCGGCTGCTTCTTGCTCTAGAAACCGTTCCTGCTCCGCACGTTCTGCGGCATAAAACTCATCGTACCTTTCTGGCATCTGACTCCTTGTATAGTTTTAATAGAATCCCTGGCGGGGTGAGGAGAGTTCTGCTTAAGCAAAACAAGCCAGGGATCCATAAGTTATAAAAACAAGTAGTTATTATCTACCCTTTAAACCAGTTAAACTGCAAAAAGGTACGTCTTCGGCGGGCGCTGGCATGAGCTGACATCATTGAGTACTCGGGTGATGCTCGGGTGATGGTGACCAAGTTCCAAGCTTAGTTCGAGGGGGACTCGGCGACTCTTAGTCTCAAACGACTAATGCCCCGCTTAGGACCCAGCCCTGCAATCGGATGCAGTTAATGATGATGGTCGATCGCTGCGGCTCGCAGAGCCGCAGCAGCGCCTGCCGTAAATTGGGATAAACTCAAATAGATTTCAAGTCCATAGCCCGGGCATACTACTTATAAAACCACAACGTAGGCTCGTGGCCTTTGCTGTGATAACTCCTCACCTTAAGCCTAATTAAACGCCCCCCCCCCAAGCAAAGTCAAGCGTAAGTGGTTACATTTGTTATAATGTAAATGATGGAAAATATCTGGCAAGATCTGCCCAAACCCTACTTTATGTTGGCGCCGATGGAGGCGGTGACCGACGTGGTATTTCGCCATGTGGTGGCCAAAGCTACCAGGCCGGACTTATTTTTTACCGAATTCACGAATGTTTCCAGCTTTGCTAGCCCGAAAGGGCAGGCGAGTACGCGCGGCCGGCTCGAATTTACCCCAGACGAGCAACCGATTATCGCCCAAATATGGGGTAGCAAACCAGCCGATTTCGCCGTCACCGCTAAGGGGCTAAAACAAATGGGTTTTAAAGCGCTGGATATCAATACTGGTTGCCCGGATAAGCAAGTGGTTAAAAGCGGCGGCGGAAGCGACCTAATTCGCCACCCCGAACTTACCAGTGAAATCATTGCGGCCGCTAAAACTGCTGGGCTACCAGTAAGTGTCAAAACCAGGCTAGGCTACTCAAAAGTTGACGAATGGTATGATTGGTTAGAATTTTTGTTAAAACAAGACATTGTGGCATTGACTATCCATTTACGCACTAAAAAAGAGATGAGCAAAGTGCCAGCCCACTACGAATTAATCCCAGAAATTGTAAAATTACGCAATAAAATCGCACCAAACACGCTAATAAATATCAATGGTGATATAAAATCACGTGCGCACGGTATGGAATTATACAATAAATATATCAAGCATGATATAAATATAGATGGGTTTATGATTGGTCGTGGTATTTTTGCTGATCCATTTTGTTTCGAGAAAGTGCCAAAAGAACACAACAGAGAAGAGCTATTAAGACTGTTGGATTATCATTTGGATTTGTTTGATCAACATCAACTCCGTAAATTTGACCCGCTAAAACGATTTTTTAAAATCTACATTCGTGATTTTCCAGGGGCGAATGAATTACGCACCAAACTAATGGATGCTAAATCTACAACCGAAGTTCGCCAAATCTTGGGTGATTTTCGTAAGGATGTTAAAATATAAATATGGCTAAAGATAAACCAACCGTTACAATCTACGGTACTAGCTGGTGCGGTTACTGCCACGCCGAAGCAAACTGGCTAAAACAGCAAAACGTTGATTTTACGTATAAAGACATCGAGGCCGACCCACAGGCCAAGCAAGAGCTGTTAACGCGCTTAGGCGGCGTTTTTCAGGGTGTACCCGTCACCGTAATAGGCAACGACGTTATTTTAGGCTTCGACCGCCCCAATTTAATGGATTCACTTAAAACATACGAATTACACAAATAATCACAGCTCTACCACCCTACCACCCAGTTTATGGCGAAAGTAGTTATCGTGGCTAATATACAAAATAGCACCACGAAAGTGCAATAATGCGGTTTCTAGCTCTTCAATACTTGGTAAATCTAAGTGTGATGTCGGTTCGTCTAAAACTAGTAGCTGAGGATCATTAGCCAGCATCGCAATAATCTGCAGCCGAGCTTTTTGCCCACCCGACAAATCAGCCACTAGTGTTTTGTAATCATCTTCGTTGAACAAATAATCACTTAGCAACTGCCGAACCTTGGTTTCGGTAATATTGATATCTTGGTTCAAATATATCTGTTCGATGGCGTTTTTTAGCGGTAGTTTAAAGTAATTACTTGGTACTTCTTGCCAATAAATGCCAATTCGAATATTTAGTTCACGGGTTACTTCGCCAGCAAAAACTTGCGGATCAGGCTCACCAAGTAATACCTTAACTAAAGTTGATTTACCAGTGCCGTTACGGCCGCGAATCTCTAGTTTATCATTGTCGCGTAGTTCAAAATTCTTATTGGCGAATAGTGGAGTAGAGTAGCCAACACTTAAATCGGTCGCCTTAACAATTAGTCTAACTGATTTACTGTCATCACCATGCAAACCAATCCGTACGTTTTTGGCCTTATATTTATCGTAGCGGTCTAAATCTTTGGGTTTTAATGCTAAAGCACTATCTTTGTCGATCCAAAAACTAGGGCGATCCATGTCCTGTAAATCAGCTAATTCTTTACGAGCGGTGTTTTCTAGACGCTTAAACTGCTAAATCGTGGCCGGATTGCGAGCTTTTTCTTTTAGCCGTTTGTAATCGATGACCTTAACTTTTAGGTTGTCAATGCGACGCTGAATAACTTCGTACTCATTCACTTGCGCCGAAGTGTCAACCGCGTTTTGTTTTAAATAATGATCGTAATTACCCTTAAAATTGAAAGTTTCGCCATCGCGAATTTCTACAATCCGGTCAACTTGTTGTAACACATCGCGGTCGTGCGTGATAATTAATACCGCTTCGGGCGCGGCTTTCAGCCACTTTATAAACTGTTCTTTAGCTACGTAATCCATGTAGTTAGTCGGCTCGTCCACCAATGCTAAATCGGCCTGACTATGCATGATTTTCACGACTTCTACCAGCCGTTTTTCACCACCAGAAAGCGAAGTGAATTGCCGCGTGCCGTAGCCATCTAGCTGAAACTTCTTTAATTCCTCGGTAACTTGGTCTTCGACATAATGGTAGCCTTTTTGGTTAAAGCGGTCTAAAGCCTCGCTGTACTTAGTTAGCTCGTGTGTTTTAGGGTTAATTTTAGTCGTAAAATCAGCCATGGTTTGGCTAAGTGCCATATATTCCGGCAAACCCGCTAAGATATGCTCTAGCACTGTTTGCGTGCCCGTATAACCGTATTCTTGATCAGATGAAACAATTATAGCGCCACGTTTAATGTTTACTTCGCCGCCATAGTCTTTGTCGTTACCAATTATAATCTTAAATAGTGTAGATTTACCAATCCCATTGCGGCCAATCAGGCCAATTTTTTCGCCAGTTTCCACTGTTAATCGCACTAAATTGAGCAAATTTTTTGCACCAAAGCTTTTTTCGGTAATATTTGCATCAATTATCATAAATAATAGTATACCAGATATAGCATTGCCATTTTTACAACAGTCTAGTTGGCTACAACCGTAAACAATACCGTGCCGGTATATGTGCCAGCCGGTCTGGTCATATCGGCATCTGCACCGTAATAAATAGTCACGTTATCACCAGTTTCGTTAGTCACACCGGTTTGGCGAATTAATAGTGGGCTAGTGTTAATCGGTATAGCGGCAAACCGAGCGGCAGCATTGGGGGTCGGGGTGGTGTAGCTAGCGTCAAAACCATTACCAGCTATAGCAGCACTGCTGTTCATCGCAAAGCCCCAAGTATTAACATTCAAAGCCAATGGGTCATTTAAAGTGCCAGCCGTTGGGTTTATATAACTACCATTACCATTGCCTAGGCGATTGTCACTACCAGACATAGAGACCGACAAGCTATAGCCCAAAGCGGCGTCGGTTTTGACTACAAGATTATCGCTGACACCGCCGAGTGGGTTGGTGGCAGGATTAAGGTTAATGTTTACATTGGCCGAAGCATCCAGCGTAATGTAAGGATTAGCGATAGTTAGTGTGACCGGGCTAGTTGTTAGTAATACAGCTGCACCAGTGCTCGGGGCTTGGTCATAAGGATTATTGGCCGGCAAGATTGGCGTTTTAACAACTAGACGATAATCACCAGTAAAGCTGTCATCAATACCCCCTAAACCACCATGGATAGTTAAGGTTGGCGTATTAGAACCATCGTAGTAACTAGAACTATCATCAAGATCGTACCAGTTGTCACTATCGGCATTAGATTGCCACTGGTAGGTTAGTGGACCATAAACGGCGTTTAACCCAGCTACGTTAGCCACGGTAGAACTAAAAGTGGCCGCAGTACCAGCCGCAACAGTCTGGTCAATTGGGTCTGGGTCAGTAGCGGTGACTGGTATCGTAGAATACAAATGGTTAGCCACACTATTTAAAGCTTGCGTATAAGTTGGGTATAGTGGTCGTTGATCAGCAAAGGCGGTGGTAGTAGCACCGGCGGTAATGTTGCTGTATGGTGTACCAAGCCGTTGGTTGTTAGCACCAAGGGTATTGTCAGCTGGCAACCAAGCGGTAGCTGTAATGTCTGATGGCCAAGTGACACCATTGGTAGTAAACCAGGCTTGTTGATCGGGTGTTAGAGTGTGTAGAGTGTACGGTACGCTTGGTGTGGCCGTGCTAAAGTCTACATTACTGTTG
>WRFU01000029.1 GCA_009778675.1 Candidatus Saccharimonadota bacterium | reverse complement strand
TTGACGCACAACAATGTTTTCACCAGTTTTAGCAATATAACTTTTGATCAAATCGGCCACCGTTAGGCTGTCATCTAAAATGTATTTTTGGTTTAGTAGCACCTTTTCTTCGAAGTTCTTTTTTACTTGGCCGCTGATAATTTTTGCCTTAACATCAGCTGGTTTTTTGTCATCTTTTAGTGCTGCTTCACATTCTTTTTTGACTCGCTCTAGATCTTTGGCTGGGATATCGTTATCGCTAATGTAAATCGGGTTCATACTAGCAATTTGCATGGCTAAATAGTGTGCTAGCTGCTTAAAATCATCAGTTTTGGCGACAAAACTGGTTTCGCAGTTAAGTTCTAGCATAGCGCCAATCCGGCTATCGTGGATATAGGCATCTACTACACCTTCACGCGCTTCGCGGTCACCACGTTTTTCGGCCTTGGTTAGGCCTTTTTTGCGCATTTCTTCTAGCGCTTTATCGAAATCGCCTTTGCTACTAACTAGTGCCTGTTTGGCGTCTGTCAGACCCACCCCTGTTAGCTCTTTCAGCTTCTTAATGTCTTCGATTGAAACGCTCATATTATTACTCCTTTACCTTTTTATCTTTAGCAGTTTGGCCTTGTTTAACAGCTTCTACCACGTAGCTCAAAATTAGTTTTACTCCCGAAATCGCGTCATCGTTAGCTGGGATTACATAATCTATTAAACTCGGGTCGGCATTGGTATCAGTTAGCGCTACTACTGGGATTCCCAGGGTTCTAGCTTCTTTGACGGCATTGTTATCTGCCACTGCGCTAGTAACAAATAGCACGCCAGGGCGACCAGTTAAGTCTTTAATACCACCATATTTTAGGTTAAGATCAGTAATTTCTTCACCAAAACGCTGCACTTCTAACTTGCTGTAGCGGTGTTCTAATTCGCCGGTTTGCATACGTTTTTCTAGGTTATGCAGCTTTTTGACCTGTTTATTGATAGTTTCGCTGTTAGTCAGCGTGCCACCAATCCAACGTTGCGTTACGTACGGTTGGTCGACACTTTCGGCAGCCTGTTTAACAATGTCACGCATTTGCTTTTTAGTGCCCACAAATAGTACTTTGTGTCCATTCGACACTATCTTGGTAATGAATGGCAAAGCGATGTTTAATGCTTCGACCGTTTTAGTCAGGTCGATTATATGGCTGTCATCACGCTTACTATGTATATAGCCCGCCATTTTAGGATGCCAACGACTGGTTTTATGGCCAAAATGCACGCCGGCCTCTAGCAATTTTTTAATATCAACATCTACTGTCATATTATTCCTTCCTCGTCGCTTCGCTAAAAATACAGGAATCTTAGCGAAGTTGTTTCATTAATTTAAAATACTAGTTAATAGTAGCATAGATTCAGCTCTAAAGCAATTTTAGTTAGCTATCGCCGTATATAACACTTTGCCGGTGTAAGTGCCGCTGGGCTGGACAGCCGTTACATAAGACCCGAAGTAAGCTGTATAAGTCTGCAGGCTATCAGTAGTATTAGCAATTTGTGCCATATTATCACTAGTAGGTACAGTCGCCCAACCATTCATTTCACTACCGCTTACCGGTGCATTCATACGAAAACCCCAAGCCGACTGGTTAGCATTCATATTTAGGTCGCATAGACTAGTTAGTGTACAAGCGACACTAAGTGTTGGAATAGTATCACTACCACTAGTTTTCGTTAAAGTTGTGTCTGTACTACTGCTTGAAATATATAACTTATAGCCATCGGCCGTATTGGTATCTACGGTAACTTGCCCGCTGCCATAGCCGAAACCACCTGTAGCATCAATATCTATACTACTTGACGATGATATAGTTAAATATTCGTCTTTATAGGTAAAGGCGCTAGGTAAGGTTTGGCTAAAACCGTTGCTAAAATGTAAAACAATGTCTACTTGGCCAGCGGCATGTGGTGGTGTGTCGCAAGTTATGGTAGTATCGGAAACTACTGCAAGATTAGTACATTCCTGCCCGTCTAAAGTGACCAAATCTACCGTACCGGCCAACACACTAACTGGCACTATTGGTCCAGTGGTATCGTTGGGTGATGTATAATCTGGGTCTAAATACCAACAATAAACTGTTGCGCCATCAGCAGACAAAGCGCAAAAGAGACCATTAGCACCTGAAACACTTTGCATTTTTAAGCTGGTAATCAAATTCGGCACTGTAGGGTCGGCAGTATCATCCATTATACCGGCATCCTGCCAACGTTGACCCCAACACCATAAGCTACCGCTAGTATCAATCCCACAGGCAGCACCATAATCACTTTGGGCAATTTGAACGAATTGCTGATCGCCAGCTACTTGAACTGGTACTTCACTGTTATCGGTGGTACCGTTGCCTAGAGCACCTAGGGCATTGTCGCCCCAGCACCAAGTTGAGCCATCGGTAGCCATACCGCAAGTTTTATCATTATTAGCAATCGCCAACTTAGTAAAGGTATGATCGCCACTGACTGGTACTGGTACTGAACTGCTATCGGTAGTACCGTTGCCTAATTGACCAGAGTCATTCCAACCCCAACAATAGGCCGAATTAGTAGTGGTAAGCCCACAAAAACCACTAAAAGCACCCACGATTTGACTAAAGGCTAAGCCACCACTAACTAGTACTGGTTCACTGCTATCAGTGCCAGAATCGTCACCGTTACCGAGTTGACCATTATCATTATTTCCCCAACAATAAACCGAACTACTGGCCGTTAAGCCACAAGCGCTAGCAAAGTCTATACTCATGGCAATTTGTGTAAATTTAGGGGCATTAACTGGTTCTAGCTCTGGCGCTTCCACAAAATCACCAGCGTCACCGTCATAATACCAGCAATAAACATCACCATTACTTAGACCACAAGCACCATCTTGACTTCTATCTCCGGCAATGCTATCGAAAGTTATACCTGGCATAACTGGTGTAACATTAGTTGTGTCGTTATTTGTCCAACAATTCACTTGCCCGGCTGTAGTCAACGCACAGCTGAATTCACCATCATTGCTATTATTGTTTTGGCCAACGGCATTTGTGACCACTACTTGTTTATAAGTTGCACTACTGCCTGTGATAAAAGTTGGCAGATCAGTAAAATCGGTACTACCACTATCTGTATAATAGCAATAAACCGAAACTGTACCGGCCAAAAAGCCACAGACGCCATCGTTGGATACGCTGATATTTGTCCATGACTGGCCATCAACTAGTTGGGGTTCGTAAAAAGGTCCGTCTTCGCCATCGATCGTAATATTGTCACCCCAGCAGTACAGTTGATTGGTAGTAGTAGTTCCACAAGTATAAACGTTGCTGCCGCTAGAGATACTAGCAAACTGCAAACCGCCACTAACTTCATCTGGCGTCCAACTACCGTCACCAGAATTATCGCCATTGCCCAACTGGCCAGAATCATTAGCACCCCAGCAATATGCCGAACCATCAGTTACAATGCCGCAAACAGTTTGACCATTCATGGCCGATAGTTTAGTAAATTCCAAGTCGCCCTCTACCAATACGGGCTCATTCTGGTCTGAATCATCGTCGTTGCCCAATACTCCATTCGCACCTTGACCCCAGCAATAGGCCGCTCCATTGGTTGTTACACCACAATAAAAATCACCGCCAGAAACTAGCTGCTTAAAGGTTAAGTCACCAGCGACCGCAACTGGTGCTTCGCTTTCATCATTGGTACCATTACCCAACTGGCCAAAATCATTAGCACCCCAGCAATATGCCTTGCCGGCAGTGTCAAGACCGCAACCGCCAGTTGTGGCATCACCAGCATAATCGGTATAATCAAGCCATCTACTAGTTGAAACCGACCGGAATTGAATATTATCTGGATTTGGCACTGGGTCTAGCTCTATGCCATCCTTTGTTACATCGTCCCGGTCAGGAAACTGCCAGCAATAGACTTGATTGGTGGTGGTTACCCCACATCCACTATAGTTAGTGTTGGCCGAAATAGTAAATTGGTCAAACTGAATATCCGTGCTAATTGGAAAAACCACATTAGTGCCATTTTGCCAGCAAACCACGTATTTATCTGCAGTTAAGCTACACGATACACCGCCACCAGCAATGGTTGGTGTGCCGGGAGCAAAACCACTACCGGTTATGGTAATTTGCGTGCCACCAGCTGTAGAACCGCTATTAGGCGTTACGGCAGTTGTAGAATCAGCTGACGCCGACGGCACAACTGTAGCCCTAACAACTAGAGCAACAATTACCAATAACACACAAACTAAATACGCTAAATTTGGCGGGGTTTTTAACTTCATCTAACTCCCACTCGCAGTTTAATTTATCTGTTCCACACTCTTATAACCTAGTATATGCCCCCCCCCCAGCAAAAAGCAAGAGCTTTTTAAGGCATTATTAACGGTAAATACAAAAGGGGATTGTTCTAGCGATTCCTAAAGTGAATATAAACAGCGGCGCTGGCGGGGATTTCCATGGTGCTATATTGGCCGGTGACGGCGAAATTATATTGACTCACCCTTATCCAGCCATCACTTAAAATAGCTTCGACTACCATAGCGTGCCCCAATGGAAAGCCGGTTTTTTTAGGGATAATCGCCGCTGCACCGACCTCTGGTGTATTGTTGCTAGTGGCGCCCATTAAGGCTGGCGCCGCCGAAATCCATTCATAGGCATTGCCCTGCCCCATGAACGATGTAACATTTTTGCCATAGCCATAATACAACCGCCAAGCTGTGTAACTGACACATTCACGTGCGTATAAACTCCATTGATCAATTGTGTAATCTAAGCCGCCAGCACAGTATGGATAACCGCCACCACAACCGCGTTCACCGCTGTAATTACGAAACGAAAAATCACCAACGCTACCAGCTGAATTACTACCACCGCCAGTGGCTTGGTTGATCAAACGTTGCTGTTCGGCGAACAGCGCCGTTCGTTGGCTATCGGCTTGGCTACGCAAGTTCAAATAGGCTGATTCTTGACCTTTAGTATCGGCTAGCAGTTTACTTTGTTCGTCCTTTTTAGCTACTAAGATTTCACGTTGGCCTTTTTGCTCGTCTAGCACCTTTTCAACTGCGGTTTGTTGGTCAGATAAGGTTTGTTTTAACACTTTAATCTCTTTTACTTTAGTTACTAAACTATCACCCACAGCACTATTTTTGGTCTCTTCGTCTAGATATTTTGACAAATTGTCGCTGCCAGCTAAACGTTCGATCGGTGTTACGCTGTCGTTTAAGTATTTGTCGGTAATAACATACGCCAAAGCTTCCCGGTTATTGGTAATCTTTTTTTGAGTTATTTGAATTTGCGCTGTGAGTTGATCATATTTAGCCTGGCTTAAATCAATTTTCGCCTGTATGGCGGCGCGTTCGGCTTCTAATTGTTGCACTGCCACAGCCAGGCTGTTAGCTTGTTTGTTAAGTTCATTAGCCTGTTTTTCGTAAGCAGAAATTTGGCCTTCTAAAGAATTAATTTGGTTTTGGATTTCATTTAAAGTTAATGCCCCAACGGGTTGAGCTGGCTGGTAGTTTAAGGTAACAAACGACGTAGCCATAATAGCAACTGTTAGCAAACAGCTGATTTTTACAATTTTGCCTTTATTTATTTTTACTACCATAATATCAGTTTAGCATAAACGGGTTATTACGTCAACAGGCACTGCAACGGATAGATCAGGTATGTGCTGTGCTAGATTTTGGTCAATCGGTTTTTCGCTGCGATTTCTTCATTTTTTCTTGGCTGATTCCAAGAATAAAATGGAAAAATCCAGAGAAAAACGATCGGTTTGGAGGGCGAAGATTTAGTACAGCATATACCTGATCTAATGTGCTAATTGAGCTTGAGATACTTGCGGGTGGCCAGTAACGACGACACCACACCAATAGTTGTACCAATAAACATTAATATCAGCACTGCCAGCGGCCAGAAAGTTGTTAGCAAGTTGTAGGTTGACCCTACTGCTATGCCATATTCGATCAATTTACTCTTTGCCAACACTAATAGTGTTGTAATTATTACAGCAGTTACAATAGCGGCCAAAACGCCATACTGCACAGCTTCCACAATAAATGGCCCCCGAATGAACGATTTATTAGCGCCAATTAACTTCATCATGTAGATTTCATCACGCCGGTTAAAGATAGCCATGCGAATAGTGTTAAAGATGATCAAACTGGCAATTATGATAAACAGCACGCCGGCTATTAACCCACCTTTTTGCACAAAGTCCATGGTGCGTGAAATATTATCTATAGCGGTACGACGGCTATCTGAAAAGGACGGCGGGTAATTTTCGTCCATACTAGCTTTAATTAATTTATTGGTATTAACCAAGTTTGTTAAATCTTCAATATGGCTAATGTCTTTGACCTTAATATTCATGACACCAATTGGCGGTTTCTCTGATGCTTCGCTAATGGCTGACATAATATCGGCGTTGTCTATATATTTAGTTTTAATATCTTCCCAAAACTGTTCCGGCGTAGTGTACTTAACCGATACAACGCTATCCAGTTTTAGCAGCGAAGCTTTAATGCTGGCAATATCCTTGGGGCTGGTGTCTTGTTTAACATAAATCGACATATCGACTTTATCTTTAATTTCGGTTACGGTGTCTACCATAACTTGGCGCGCGACAAAAGTCACAGCGATGATTACCAAAGTAATGACCATAATAACCGTGGCCGCTAAAGATAGCCAGGCATTGCGGAAAAAGCTCGACATGCCGTATTTCAAGATTCGCCAAAACGATAATAGTTTGCGATGATTCCTGGGGTTTAAAGCCTTTAGAGCAGTTTTGCTAGTCCGCCTTTGGGCTGTGTTCTGGGCATTCATTGTTTATACCATCCTTGGGCTTGGTCAGATGTAATCTTACCGTGTTCCATTGTTATAACCCGACGTTTTAATTTGTTTACAATATCAACATTGTGGGTAGTTAATAGAACAGTTGTACCGTAACTATTGATTTTTTCTAATAACCGTACAATGTCCCAGCTATGGCGTGGGTCGAGGTTACCAGTTGGTTCGTCGGCCATTAAAATTTTGGGCTGGCGCGCAACGGCGCGAGCAATTGCCACGCGTTGCATTTCACCACCGCTTAGTTGATCAGGAAAATTCTTTTCTTTGCCTTTTAGCCCCACCAGATCGATAACTTTTGGTACCGTACTGCGAATTTCGCGGTTGGTCATACCAACAATTTCTAATGCGAAAGCAATATTTTCAAACACCGTACGACGCGGCAAAAGTTTAAAATCTTGGAAAACCACCCCTAGTTTTTGGCGTAAATATGGCACTTGGCTGTCTTTTAAATCATCGTAATCTATGCCACCCACGATAATTTTGCCGCTGTCGGGTTTTTCTTCACGGGTTAACATTTTGAGTAACGTGCTTTTGCCTGCCCCACTGGTACCAACCAAAATCACAAATTCTTTGGGCTCGACATGCAAACTAATCCGGTTAATCGCCGGCTTACTTTTTATCCCATATGTTTTTGTTACACGATCGAGCAGGATCATAGTTCAATTTTAACATAAGCCTAGTAATATACCCAAGTTTCTAAGCCCTACAAACAAGCCGGACTTGTATATGTCATAATAAATACTAGCTGATGTTTTGCTCTAAATAAGCATTGATAAACCCGTCGATATCGCCGTCTAACACCTTTTTCGGGTCTTTTTCTTCGTATTTAGTACGAGTATCTTTTACCATAGTATAGGGGTGTAACACATAATTACGAATTTGGGCGCCCCATTCGGCTGATTTGCCGGCTCGCAATTTATCGATGCTTTCGGCATGTTGCTCCAGTTGCAATTGCGCTAGTTTGCCACGCAAAATACTTAGTGCCATTTCCTTATTTTGCAGTTGCGACCGCTCGTTTTGAATCGCCACGGTAATACCAGTTGGAATATGCGTAATTCGCACCGCGCTATCGGTGGTATTAACACTCTGACCGCCCTTACCACTGCTACGGTAGACGTCAATTTTTAAATCTTTGTCGTTAAGCTGGACTTCGTTTTTAGTGATTTGTGGCAAAACTTCTATTAACGCAAAAGACGTTTCACGACTTTCGGCGTTAAATGGGCTTAAACGCACTAAACGGTGCACGCCATTTTCGCTCTTTAGTTTACCATAGGCATATACACCCCTAACTTCTATTACACTAGTTTTTATGCCTGCTTCGTCGGATTTTTGCCGCTCTAGTATAGTGGTTGTAAAACCATTTTTTTCTGCCCAGCGTAGATACATACGTTCTAACATCT
>WRFU01000028.1 GCA_009778675.1 Candidatus Saccharimonadota bacterium | reverse complement strand
TAAAGATAATGCACGGGGCGTTCTTTTTAGCTTTGTTAAATAGATCTCGAACGCGGCTGGCACCTACACCCGCAAACATTTCGACAAATTCGCTACCGCTGATACTAAAGAATGGCACGCTAGCTTCACTTGCCACCGCCCGCGCCATCATAGTTTTACCAGTACCTGGCGCGCCTACTAGTAGCACGCCCCGCGGAATCCTAGCCCCTAGTTGTTCATATTTTTTGGGTGCTTTTAAGAAATCTACTACTTCGGCTAAATCTTGCTTGGCGGATTCGTTACCAGCCACATCTTTAAAACTGATTTGTTTTTTATCGGCTCCATATAATTTTGCCTTACTTTTACCAAAGCTTAGCGCCTGATTGTTCTGACCCTGAGCCTGACGCATCATAAACATAAAAAAGCCAACAATAAAGGCAATCGGCAGCACTATGGTGGCCACGGTTATTAAGATATCACCAGTGTTAGAAGGCTCATTAACAACTACTTCTACTTTAGCATTGGCTTTTAGCCCTTGTTCGCTTAAACTATTACTTTCTTTAACTGTTTTTTCGGTTGGTTGGCTAGCACCTTTTGGCGTGACTACAATATTATTACCAGTTACCTCTAGCTTAGTAATCTGCCCCTTGTTAGCTCTTTCTATCACGCCCGAAATTGGCACGCTTTTTAGGTTGTCGGCTGGGAACAGTAATGCCAGCAAAGATATGCCAATTAAAGCTATAATGACCCAAAACACCGTTAACCTGGCAACATTGAACGCTTTTTTGTTTGGTTTCTTAGGGCTACTAACTTGTGGCATCTAACAAAATTCCTTTCCATCATTTTAGGTATCACTCTATATTCTAACATTTTATAACAGATATTATTAGTCCAAAATGAAACCAGCCGACATATGCCGACTGGTTCTTTGGTTGAGCTAGGAGTGGTTTTATGCAAGGCTGAGCCTTGCAGTATCTTCTATAACCAATCCCAAAAATCGGGTGTCAGTGTGTCGTTTACGTAATACACACTGACCTGGCGCAAGCAGTTAACGAAACTATCAAAAATGAACATCCGCGGCTTAATATCTCGCGAGCGGATTTCAAATTTGATGGCTGAGTCGCGCCAAAGCTCACGCAGGCTCTTGCCCGGATAGCTTCGGCTAAGAATAAATAGTTTTTTATCTGGTTCTTGCCAAAGGGTCAACATAGTTGACTCTTCCAGACGAGTTGCAAGATGCTTCCTTTCTATAGGCAGTAAGGTCGTCTGGCTTGGTTTGACATCAGTCCATTTTTTACAGACATCGTCATCAATCAGATAATTTTCGAGCTCTTGTTTGGCGATATCAAAATCCACTTTGCGCCCCTTTCTCATTCCAAATTGTTATGGCAACACTAAACAATCCACCACTTTGGATATTGGTTTAATATTGTGCTTGGGGCAAACAGAGCCCCATGTTCGCATTATAGCACACCGGTGTTAAGGTGTCAAGTATAACACCTCAAAATCGTGGCGGTTCATTTTAATAGTTACATATTTATTGAGTTCAAACTTTTTACCAGTGCCAAAAGTACGAATAGCCGTAAGCGTCATGTTTAGATTAGCCCTAAGCGGTGTGACACCCTGTACCGTGCAAATAGCGCGTAGAATTTCTAACGCTACGTTATCATCTAGCTGTTTAAAGATCTCGCGATCACGAATCGTCAACAACTCACCTTTCGCAGTATCTATCTGGCGTTTCAGCTTTTTTTGTTGATTGTATAAAGCCAGCAACTGCTTTTTATCTTGCAATGTAAACCCTTGCAAAGCGTGGCGAACACGATTACGCAAATGTGTACCATACAAGTTGGTGCTATCTTCACGCCAAGGCAAATCATGTTGCTTGGCATAATTACGAATATCGGCCTTCCACCAACCGATTAATGGTCGCTCGATATTAGGGCTATCCAGCGGTACTAGCCCGCGCCAGCCAGTACCGCGAATCAAATTTAGGGCGATAGTTTCAACTACGTCATCGGCATGATGAGCAGTGTAAATCGTGCCATTATATCTGTTGGCAATGTCATTTAAAAACTTGTAACGACGCTGGCGAGCGTAGGTTTCGCTAGCAGCTGCGCCCAAAATTTCTTTTTTTGATTCAAATTTAAAACCGTACTGTTTGGCCAAAGCTTTGACTAATTGCTCATCTTCGTCGGAATCTTCACGAATGCCATGGTTAAAATGTGCCACAATGATGTCAGGGAACACCGATGGTTTTCCCTCATCGCGCGGTCGACTGCTGGCAAAGCCAGCTCGTCCGGCTGCTCCTTTTCCTTCTACGGCCTGGGACAATAAATCCAGCATGGTGATTGAATCAACCCCACCACTTATAGCCGCAATTATAGTTTTCATACAACTATTATTATACAGGCTGATGAGGGGGTTATCACTCAATCAATCTTTGCGCCGTTCTTCGGTAGTCGCGCAGAAATTGATTGAGTGATAACCCCGTGTTGATGTGGTATAATTATTAAATAATGCTGGGTGGTAAAATCGCAAAATTACTTAAAGGTAGCGTGTCAAGTGCAACGCTAGATGACCTACTAGATTTACTAGCCAAAAATAATCTATACGATATTCACATTGAACCTATGGGCGAGACTTACCACCTACGCACCCGTTTAAATGGCAAATTGCAGCCGCTAGATAAAATCAGTCATAAAGCCGCCGAAAATTTAATTCAGCAGCTAAAAATACGATGCCAGCTACCGCGGACTGCAACCAATATCCCGCAGGAAGCCACATTTTTGCACGGTAATTTACTGGTGCAATTTTTTAACTTACCAACTTTAGATGGCGAAAAAGCTTATCTTAGAATTATCAACCAAAAAAGTATCAGCAAAAATCTGGCTAAATTGGGGCTTTATGGTCAGGGGCTAAAAGAATGCGAAGCCGTCAATAAATTGCCATCTGGGCTAGTGATTGTGCTGGGTGAAGGCAAAACCACTACTATGTTTAGTTTACTAAGCCGGTTTGATAGCAACAAGCTAAATCTTTCTACGGTAGAACGCCAAGCTAGCTATAATTTGCCTAATGTCAACCAATTCGTAGCCGGCGACGACTACCATAGTTTGGCTTATGATGCCTTAAAGGCAGCTATTAATCAACGATCCGATGTAATTTTAGTTGAAGATATTGGTTCGCCCGAACTAGCCAAACTGGCGGTTGATAGCGCCCAGCGCGGACGATTAATTATTACTTCACTACCGGTTAATGATAGTTTTGCGGTTTATTATTTCTTGGTTTCGATGGGGCTTAAGCCATTTTTGGTGGCTAGTAGTTTACGGCTAATTATCAACCAAAAAATTATGCATACTGGGCTCACGACCCAACTCGAAGCTCGCCCGATCAGCACCGCTGAGTCTAACCAAATATTAAAAGATTATCATATAAAAGCCACCGACTTGCACGAACTTGAAAAACAGGCTAAAACAGCCGGCTTGGGCGAAAATCTGTCTTTGAGCACATCCAGTAGCGCGATAAATAAACTATTTACACTTAACACCGAGAAACTAACTAAGATTATGGGGCTGTTCGAAGTTGTGCCAATTAACGAAATCTTTAGGAACATGCTACTGGCGGGTGTGAACGAACGCGAGCTAAAAGAACATTTTATTGCCCATGGTGGTGTTGATTTAGAACTTGATTATCTGATTAAAGCCCTAAGAAAAATTGTGCCGTTCATAAAAATAGAGTAATCTTATAGTATGTTACTTTTCGGCTCAAAACTAATTGATACACCAGTTTTAAGTTTGCAAACAGGTGGACCGATTGGCAAAACTCGGCAGCCAATTATCGACCCCACCAAACTTAAGATTGAAGCCTATTATTTGTATGGACCAATGCTAAACAAAGCCGAAGCTAATACTCTGCGCATGGATGAAGTCCGAGAATTAAGTCAGATTGGCATGATCATTGACTCGATTGATGATTTGATTGATGTGAATGATGTTGTTAGGTTAAAAAAGGTGGCTGATTTGAATTTTAAATTAATTGGGCACAAAGTGGTTACCAAAAAAGGTAAAAAACTAGGCACGGTTACAGATTACACTGTTGACGCCGGGTCGTTTATTGTACAGCAGATTATTGTGCATAAACCACTGATGCATAGTTTTAACGACCCCGAGCTGACGATTCATCGTTCGCAAATTATAGAAATCGACGATTATAAAATTGTGGTAAAAGATGAAACCACCAAGGTGCACGCAGCCGCTGCGGTAACAGCCGACATGCCGAATTTTGCTAATCCATTTCGCAAAGAGCAGCCGGTTGTTGCTGAACCTGCTTCGACTAAGGCCGCAAAGCAGTCTTGATGTCGTCGTAGCTAAAACCTTGCCTCGCCAAATAAGCAGTTAGCTTGTCGTCGTCATATCTAGCGCGTTTTTTAGCAATAATTTTAGCGATTTCTGCTTGATCGTTGCGGTCGGTGGCCAAAAGAGCATCGCCGATAATACTGGTTTCGATGCCTTTTTTGATCAGTTCGTTAGTTAACCGCCGTTTAGACACGCCTTTTTTTACCATGCGATTTTCGATCCAGAACTGCGTAAATTTTACGTCGTTAATATAGCCGCGTTGCATCAAGCGTGCTAATACCTGATTGGCCAAATCCTGTGATACACCGGGGATAATCTTGGTTTTATATTCACCCGTTTTGCTTTTAACACGTACCCGTTTATCTAGAGTTTTTTTATGCAAATAGTCACGCATTTCACGCGTACTATGCGGCCGCAGCAGGGCATATTCTAGCGCCCGATTGTACAGTTTGCCATAGTCACTAGCTAGTTTTAGTTCGTCAAGTTTTACATCATCGATTTGTAACCCAACCTTCACACCAAGTTCAGTCACCTGGGCAATGTCTAACGAAAAAGCATATTTACCATCAATCGATATATTCACGCGGTTTTGATCTTTAACCTGCCCACTTAAGCTAGTGATTTTATGCAATTTTGGCGTGTCAGCGGCACTTATAATATCCATTACCATCTTTTGCAACGCACTACTTGCCCGCTAGGCTATTGGCTTGGCTAACTAGGTAACTACTCAATTTATTTAAATCAGTATTAATATCGTTGGTTGATATAGCCAGCCGAGCGCCTGACAAGCGTTGGGCGTTCACAGTTTTGCCAGCCGCAGTATCTTCGTAAAGTGTAATCAACTCTTTCATGCTAGTATCAAACTTGGTAAATTTAGTATCCAAATTATTGTAAAGCCGCTTAGCTTTTGTGTCTTGAGTGAATACTTGGCTTTTACCAAGCTGCTCAATGCGACTAGTTAGTTGCGACATACTTTGTTTGTAATTTGCAGCGTCCTCGCCAGTGGCCTTCTTAAAAGCCGTCGTATCACTGGGGTCAACACTGTTTGTCTTGGATGTAAGCATGCTGTTATAGCTTTCAATCACTTTATTCAGTGCTGTTATCCCATCATTGTATTGGTCAATTTTGCTATTAGTATCAATGACGGCAGTACTGACTGCCACTGCTACGATCACGCCGACAATGGTCAAAATTGAACCAAGGATAATCCCGGCTAGCGCCAAACCTTTACCACCTTCACCGGTCTTTCTAATTTGCGCATATGCTACGGCTGACAATACTATACCGATCACGCCAGTAAAAAATGATAGTATAAAACCAACAATAGCTAGTGTATTAGTTTTAGATTTAGATTCGTTTGGCGGCATGACTTATTCCCCTTCTTTTTTAACTTGTTCGCGTACTTTAGCATCAATTTCAGCCAAAGCTTTGGGGTTATCTTTTAAATATTGTTTGGCAGCTTCGCGACCCTGGCCAATCGTAGCATCGTTATATTTGTAAAAAGCGCCCGACTTTTGCACAATATCGCGTTCAGCAGCTAAATCTAACACATCACCACTAAAAGAAATTCCTTCGTTATACATAATATCGAATTCGGCAGTTCTAAATGGCGGCGCAATTTTGTTTTTAACAACTTTGACTTTGGTGCGATTGCCAATAATGTCATCACCAGTTTTTATTTGGCCAATTCGGCGGATATCTAAGCGCACACTAGCGTAAAATTTTAGAGCGTTGCCACCAGTGGTAGTTTCGGGATTACCAAACATTACACCAATTTTCATACGAATTTGGTTAATAAATATAACCGTGGCTTTCGATTTACTGATAATACCAGTCAGTTTACGTAGCGCCTGGCTCATTAGTCTGGCCTGCAAACCCATGTGGCTATCACCCATGTCGCCATCAATTTCGGCCTGCGGCACTAGCGCTGCGACACTATCAACCACAATCAAATCAACCGCACCGCTACGAACCAATGTTTCACAAATTTCTAGCGCCTGCTCGCCGTTATCTGGTTGGCTCACCAACAGGTTGGTTGTGTCAACACCCAAGCGTTTGGCATAAGACGGATCTAGGGCATGCTCGGCGTCAATAAAGGCCGCTGTGCCACCACCTTTTTGGATCTGAGCAATAGCGTGCAAGGCCAGTGTAGTTTTGCCACTAGATTCTGGCCCATAAATTTCGATAATGCGACCTTTAGGATAACCGCCACCCAGTGCAATATCTAAGCTCAAAGAGCCGCTAGGCAATAACTCAACATCAACTTTATAGGTCTCGCCCAGCTTCATAATCGAACCGTCGCCAAACTGCTTGGTAATTTGATCCATAGCTAGGTTTAAGGCTTGGCTTTTACCATCTTGTGCCACTGTCTTGGGTGCTACTTTTTCATCCTTCTTTTTCGCCATTATCTTGCCCTTTCTTTCAAGGCCATTCCCTGAAATGCTTTATTGTTATGTTTAGTATGTTATCTGCATTTTTATCTTAAAGCTAGACATTTTTACAATTTCTTTTTCAAGGCCATTCCTTGAAATGGTGTTCTGGCTGTTTTTTTACTAAACGTTAACCTATTTCAAGGAATGGCCTTGAAAAGTTTATTCATCAAGCAATGACTTATATTTGTCATTAGCGCGTTTCACATCTTCGTAATCATCAACAAAATCCAAATATTTTTGTTTTGATGGGAACATTCCCAAAATAAAGCTGGTTGTAATCCAATCCCGTGGGCTATACAGATAATCACTGTAGCTGCTATGATCCCACAGCCTATACCCAATTGGGTTAAGATGAATATAACGTGAAACATGAACTAACTGTGGATCTTCTGTGATATTCACAGATTTATATTCTGATTCAAACAGTGGCCCACGTCGTTTATATTTCAAATTAAAATACATGCCATAAGCCGTACCCAAACTTGCCATGAAACGTTTTATATCGCCAGCTTCTTTTTGCCAAAGTAGAAAATGAAAATGATTTGGCATTAAACAGTATGAATGCATGGCTACTTGATCATAATAATTTTTATATTTACGACCAAGCTTGTCCGCCGTCGGTTTGGACGTCAAATATCGATTCAATAGGTATTCGAAGTAACGAAAATCTTCTTCGTCACGAAAAATATTCATCTTATCGACGCCTCGATTATAAACATGGTAAAAGGCGTCACCATAATCATTACGCGCAGTGTTTTTGTATACCATAATCCCAATTATACACTACTGCTCACTTTTCAAGGCCATTTCTTGAAATAACTTTTTACACCGTGTTTCGTTATTTCAAGGAATGGCCTTGAAATAACTTGAAAGGTATTTTTGCAGCTTTTCTCATGGTATAATTATCTATATGAAAACACGGAAAGGTTTTACAGCTATCGAATTAGCACTAGTGGCGTTGGTTTTTAGTGCTGCAGTGGTGTTCTTTTTTGTACAAAAAGCCAACGTCGATGCTTTGAACCGAGACGAAAAAAGCAAGATCGCAATTAATGCGATGTATTACGACCTGGAAGAAGTTTATTACAAAGCCCATGGCTATTACCCTGCCAAGGTTAACGAAAATGATTTAACAGCTATTGATCCCCAACTATTTACCGATCCTTACGGCTATAACATCGGCGATAGTTTATCTAGCTATCGCTACGAGCCAACCGGCTGTACCGACAATAAATGCACCAGCTATACGCTACGTGCCACGCTAGAAAAAGAAGACGATTTTATCAAGAGCGGCCGTCACTAAGAGTTTCAGGCGTACTTTGACGGATCTTTTCAACAATTTTGCCCATCTCGCGGGCTTGATCTTGCGGATTTTTAGCACAAGTAAAAGTATAGGTGTTTTCATCACCAACCGTCGACATCCGGACTGTGCCATAGTTAAACATATATTGTAAAACACCCGACTGTTTAAAACTAACGTCTTCGATCATTCGCAGGTTTATTTCTTGGTTCTGACGAAAGAACAAACTACCAACGATTTGCTGGATAGCTCGTTTATTGGTAATAAAAAGTTTATTATTTTTAAACACGTAGCTGCTAACAAACCCGGCCAATACCAAAAAACCTAGCACGCAAATTGCAATCAGCGAAATATAACTTTTAGTAGTAGTACCAGTTGGCATTAGGCTGTTAGAACCAGCTACGACTATTACGAACCAAACTGCAATTAAACAAACGGCCAGAAACGCTTCTGCCGCCCAGATTAAAGCCAATGCAATTGGATGCCGCTTAACGTCAATTAAAACATATTCATCGCTCTCTAAGTCTAGCTGTGGATATTCGTTCACCGAATG
>WRFU01000027.1 GCA_009778675.1 Candidatus Saccharimonadota bacterium | reverse complement strand
TTCCTTTCCTTTTCCCTTTTCCCTTTTCTTTCCAGAACGTGCTAAAATAGCGCACAGATTGCATGGCTCATAGAGTCGGCAAACTGTGCGCTTTTTGCTACTAAAATTGGCTAAAAATCCACCGAGTTTGCGCCGGACGAACCATCAATTAGGTAATAAAATTACCGCCTCGCGTGAGGTTATAATATGGTCGGTAAAACGACCCTTGGTAAAAACGGCTTTGGTTTGCGAATCAGAGTGCAGCAGAGATTGTAACGAACGAAGGACCTCTGGGCGTAGTCCGGACGGTAACGTGCCGAATTTCAGGTCGAACGACGACTGGCAGTTGAACTTTGACAGGAACGATGGCAACGCGAATGACAACTTCGGCTTTGCGGTGCTTGGCGAAACGGTAATTCTCTGCCCCTTTTGGGCAGAGTTTTATTATAAGTGTATGGAAAGGCACGGGCAGTCCTGGATTGGGCAGCTTGTGCTTTTTCTTTTTGCCAAGTTCGCCATTGTACGCTTTTGCACCAACCGGTGGTTATGTCTAATTGGGCGCACAACTAGTTAAGCAGCGCATATCACTAAATAAATATGGGACTAGTTTGTCGTTATCGGACTGGATATCACTATTCATGGCTGTTCTAAGACTAGCCCGAAAAGCTTGGCGTCCTCTTTGGGCAGCTTCGTCTGCTGAGCTGCCTTTACAAAGCGACTGTACGATAATATTTGATGGTTGCAAAAAGAGTTCCGCCATCTCGTCTTTACTGTGTGCTGTCTTAGATGAGTTTGATAGTAAAATAAACTCCTTATTATATCCAATATACCCCTTGGCACCACATTGCATGGCTTGTGAGCCGAGTTTTGCTGCCGAGTTACAGGCCAAGGCGTAGACGTTAGCTCCGGCCACAGTTATAACATTGTTATAATCCAAAATAATCTCGTTGTTGTATCCTGCAACTTGGTAGTCGCTACCGTGCCCGTTCAGAAAGAAAATATCAGGATGATGTTTAGTCGCAAAGCTCTCTAAATTTTGGCGAGTAGCCTTGTTGTCTCGTAGCACGTACGCCACATGTTGGTGTTGATCACAATATTTGATTACTTTGTTTGATCATGTTGATAAATACCTGGTTACTCGGTCAAAGTTTGGGCATGTGATAAGTAAACTAGGCTTGGCTGGGCTCATACAGTTCCCTATACAGTTCCCCAGTTTTTAGAGCGTCAAAAAAATCTTTCTCGACGTTAATAATGGTTTTGCCAATATCGTCTAGCTTTTTGACATGGTTTAAAAGATCATCTCTTGACAGCTCGCCGATGCCGCCGATTGACATCTCGGTATCGGGCGGCAGCGACTGTAGACGATGGTAAACTAGATCCTGAAAATCTTTTTCGATGTTTGTGGTCATATAATCCCCATTTTTTCTAATTTTTTTAGAATTTTGCGTCCTAAATCGGTTTTATTATCAATTTCAATAAAAGCGGCATTCCAGGTCATCGGTTTATCATCAATAATAACTACAATTTGCTCACGCAGTTTGCTTGGTAAATTGGCATAAATCCTTATAAACTTGGAGCTGTCCATCACTTAAATTATATCCTACTGTACGCTTTTGCACCAGCCGGTGGCCATACGGGCGATTTCGTCGGTTTTGGCGGCCAGTTGGTGCAGTGTGGTTTGGTTGACTAGCTTTTGGGCCATTAGGCTGCGGATGAAAAACTGAATAATCTCGGCGGTGGCGGTAGCTTGGATTAAATAAACCGCTTTGTGGGCCTTAGGCGCGTTTTTGGCCATGATTAACAGTTCGAGCAGTTTTAAGGTGGAATCTTCTAGCCGCCGGCCGATAGTTTGGCGCTTTAAACTAGGCAGTTTTTCGGTAATTTTGCTAATTGAATCATATAATTCGTGAGTTTGAATAATAACCGGCAGATCCGGCGCCATGCTATTTACCAACTTCTTGGTATTGGCCTGATTTTAAGTTGCCAAGCTGGTATTTGCCGAATTGGGTGCGGTGCAGGGCTGTAACGTTGTAACCCAGCGCAGCAAAGGTGCGGCGGATTTGCCGGTTGCGACCCTCACTCATGGTGACTTGCCAATGAGTTCGAGAATCTGCGCTACCTGTTGTTTCGGGCGAATCCGAGTTACGACGAGTCTTCAGTGACGACACCCGTAACGACGGGCTGTCGGAGCGGCTCGAGATAACAGGTAGCGCAGATTCTACCAAGCCCAGCTGACTTTTGCCATCTGGCAAATCAATACCTTTGCCGGTAATCATGCGTTGGTGGGCTGATGTTAGCGGTTTATCGAGTGTGACTTTGTAGATTTTGGTTTTAGCGAATTTTGGGTGGGTCATTTGGTAGGCAAAATCACCATCGTTGGTTAGTAATATTAAGCCAGAACTGTCTTTGTCTAACCGGCCGGCGGATTTTAGATTTTGATACTTTTTAGGTAGTAATTCGTAGAGGGTTGGTATTTTGCCCTGGCTTTTGCGTGACGATAAATACCCGACTGGTTTGTTGAATATTAAGTAAATAAGGTTAGTTTGGGGGTTAACGAGCGTACTATTTTTGTATACTTTGTCGTTTGGTGTGATTCTTTGACCTAAAATCGCTGTTGTGTTATTTACAACTACCTGCCCGGCAGCAATTAAATCATCGGCTTGGCGGCGTGAAATACCAAGACTAAGTGCTAAAAATTTGTTCAACCGAACAGTATTATTGAGCTGGGGCGACATTGGCGGGTTGCGTGGGTGTTACGGGTGGTGGAGTTTCTGGAGCGATTTGGACTGGGATTTTAGTTACGACTGGGGCGGGCGGCACTGGGGCTATAGGAATCGGCGGTGGAGCAATGGGTGGTGCTACCGGTATGGGTTGGGCTGGGGGTGGTGCTACAGGCGCGGCTGGTGGCATAGGGATTGGGGTTGCTGGTGCAGCAACCGGTACTGGCGCTGGTATAGGTACAGGTGGCGGTGGTGGTGGCGCAGCGGGGGGCTGCGGTTCAGGTTGAGTTTGAGCTTGCATTGGCGTGGCACCAAATAGTGGTGCACCTGGGGCGACCGGTATTGGTACGGCTGGCGGAGTTGCTGGAATTTCGGGCTCTGGTGCTGGTGGTGGTGGAGTTTCTTTCGGTGTCGGAATAAAAATATCACCATCTAATTCGGCCGTTATACGGCGTGCCATTTCTTCTTGTTCGCTGGTATCGTTTAGATCATTTAAGGGTTGAATTACCTTTTCGCCCAAATTAGTTGGTCGTGGTGACGTAAATGGAGCGATGGGTTGGGGTAACCCGCCTGGTTCAGACGGTGCAGCCATAGGATCAGCTGGCATGTTAGGCAAAAAGGATGTTGTTGGCGCTGGTGTGGCCATAACAGGCGCTGGAGCTGGCATGGTAGCCGCGGGTTGTGGTGCTGGTGGCACAGTGGCTGGCATTGGTGTTGAATTAGGTTGAGCTGGGGCTGGGGGGTTGGCCGGTGCTGGCGGAGTTGTCGTAGGCGCAGCTGGGTCAGTCGGTGCAGGTGTGCCGCCTTTGTCGCCGATTACTTCGTGCACTACATTAATAACGTCTTCGATACCAACTTGGGATTTAACTAGGTAACGATCAGCACCCAGCGTTTCGCCACGTTGGCGTTGATCTTCACTAGAAAGAGCGGTCATGACGATAATCTTGACATTTTTGGTTTCGGGCGTAGAACGTAAAATGTCTAACATATCGAAACCACTAATTTTAGGCATCATAACATCGGTGATAATCAGATCTGGCTGTTCTTTTATGGCCATAGCTAGGGCTTCTTCGCCATCCCCCGCCGATACAATATCGTAGCCTTCGGCGACTAAGCGGATACCATAAATATCGCGCAAATTCTTGTCGTCCTCGACTAGCATGATTTTTGTCATATTTTACCTCTTCTGTATGTTATCACGGTTAAGCTTAAAAGTCATTACTGCGGCCTTTCGGGCTGGACTGGTGGTGTTGCCGGCCGGTAATTAGAATTAGTTGGACTAGGTGACATCGGGTGATAATTTGACCCGGTGGCTATTTGTGCCATAGCTTGCATTTTAACAACGTTATCTTCTGATAGACGTGGAATTTGAATCTTAAAAGTACTACCCTTTTTGTATTCACTTTCGACCCATAAGCGCCCACCTAAATCTTCGATTCGTTTTTTGCTGATATAGAGACCTAGGCCAGTACCGCCGATTTCGCGCGTATCGGTGTTATCGACTCGGTAGAATTTTTGGAACAAGTGTTTGATGTCTTCGGGGGCGATGCCGATGCCAGTATCAGCCACTGAAATTACAATGTTATCTGGCTCGCCATGAACATTAACCGACACCGAGCCGCTAGGTGTGTATTTGACAGCGTTATCTATTAGGTTATCAAGTGCTTCGCGCAAGAAACTAGGGTCAATATTGGCGTAGAGTGATTGTTTGATAATTCTTTCGCCCGGCACAGTTGGTTTGGGCGAAAAATGATATTCTAGGCCTTTCTGTTGAATAGCTAGTTGGTGATCTTGGCCGACTTTGCTGACGAAATCTACCACATCTATGAGCTGGAGTTTTTGATGATCACGGCCATCGTCGAGCTTGGTAACATCTAACAGATCACGAAACAGTGTGCCTAGGTGTTGGCTAGCCTCGTGGGCTTTTTGGATATATTCTTGACCCCTGGCATCAAGCGTAGCTGTAGCTGGGTTAAGTGCCAGACCGAGGTAGCCTTCTATGGAAGCCACTGGCGTACGCATTTCGTGACTGGCTGTACTGATGAATTCTTGTTGTTGTTCGCTGTCTTTGAGCTGTTTTTCGATATCGCGAAATGTGACCACCAGAGTGCTATAATCGTCGGTTGTGGCTGCCACGTATAGCTGCACGCGCACTTTTTTGTTGCTAATTTTGGTTAATACGGCGTAATCTCTGGATTCTAATGGTTTGCGTGTTTTAGTGGCAATTACTATTGGGTTGGTGTCATCAGTTAGCTGTGGATCATCTTTGTAAAACAAATTAACCACTGAATAAAAATTTAACCCATGTGGGTCATCGTTGCCCCACCCGGTGATGTGTATGGCGGCTGGATTAATATGCTGGATATCACCAGTGTGGTTGATAACTACTACCCCATCGTCGATAGAATTTAGCACTGCCCGTAGTTCGTTGCCCAAGGTAGTGTCGGTACGTTTAGTACCATTGGGGGATTTTTTAGCCATTTTGGCCACCAAAAAACCAAATAACCACCCCAAAATGAGGGCTACTACAATAATGATTAATGTTACTGGTTGTAGAAAATCCGCCAACGCCACCCTTTTGCTTATCTAGCTTTATTTTACCTTAATGTCATACAAAATGGTAGTGTGATATGCTGGTAGTATGAACACGTTTGAGCCAACCGCAGGGGCTAAAATAGTTGTTATTGGTGGTGGAACTGGTAGTTTTGTAGTGCTTTCGGGGCTCAAGAACTATACCCACGATATTACTGCCCTAGTTAATATGGTAGATGATGGTGGGTCAACTGGGGTGCTACGCGATGAACTTGGTGTCTTGCCGCCAGGCGACGTACGGCAATGTTTGGTGGCGTTAAGTCGATCGCCCGAGGTGCGCGAGTTATTTAACTATCGGTTTGCAGACGGTAGTTTAAGAGGCCACGCTTTTGGTAATTTGTTTTTGACAGCGTTAGAAAAAATGACAGGTAGCTTTGCCGAAGGTGTCGAACTAGCTAGCCAGGTGTTACAAATTGTCGGCCGGGTAGAACCAATTACTTTCGAAAACGTTCGGCTGTTTTTGCGTGATAGTAATGGTATGCATATGGGGCAGCATGAAATTTCTCAATTAAAGTTTGATGGTAAAAAACGCCCCAAAATACAGCTAGGCCCCGATGCCAAGCCTAACCCCAGGGCTTTGAGCGCTATTAATTCGGCTGATGTAATTGTGATTGCCCCAGGGAGTTTGTATGATAGTTTAGCCCCTACCCTGCTGGTTTCGGGGGTTGGTAAGGCGTTAGCCACAGCCAAAGCTAAAAAGGTTTATATTTGTAATTTAATAACCAAGCCGGGGCAAACCGATGGTTTTAGTGTCCAAGATTTTGCCAGTGAAATTGAACGATTAGCTGGCTATAAGTTCCTGGATTATGTCGTTTATAACACCAATAAACCCAGTAAACGTACCCTGGGTAGCTACGCTAAAGATGGTGAATTTGCGGTTGATTTGCCCGATTTAACCGATAAACGCCACTATAAAATGATTGGTCGAGATTTATTAAGCGAAAAGATCAGTAAAGTGCCAAAAGGTGATCTTATAGGTAGCAGCCGCACCCTAATTCGTCACGATCCAGATAAACTCGCCCGGCAAATTATGAAGATTTTCTTTTCATGATAGTGCAAGATTATCCTTAACTTATAATTATTGGGGCTGTGAATTTATTTGACACTATGAGCCCGCCTATGATACAATGAGATCACTGGAAAACAACCCGAAAAGCATCCGGATGGATGCCTGCTCGTAAGGGATAGGGTTGTTTTCATTTGAGCTGTAATTTTGTAATATTTTCTACCTTAGGCTTAATGATTGCTAGATATTCTTTACTGTCCGTCTTGTCTTTTTGGAGCGAGCGGTTAATGGAACCAGCGATAATATCTGCTAACTGGATCAGGTCGTTGCGATTTGAATCTTCGAACCGCACGTTTAGCACCTTGTGCGATTTTTTATTAAGTTCTTTTCGCAGATACGATGACGCTTCACGCATGTATTTTTTATTTGACCGTCCGTCTATACGAATCCGGGCATCTTTTAATGGTAAACTATCTAGCAACTCCTTGATAGTCCAATTGTAGAATTTTGACTGATCAATGATTGGGACAATTGTCGAGAATTCTGTTTTATCGATATAAATTGCACTAACTTTAAAATCGTATTTTGTTACTGTCCGTAGCAGTTTCTTAACTACTGGTTTTCTGGTTTTTGTAAATTTGAATTCTGATTTCTCGCCCCAACCCTGTAACTTCCTTAGACTTTTCAACTCTTTCGCCACCTGTTCAGCTACTGGATCTTCCATGAAAACCGCACAAGCTATCACAAAATGTGAAGAAGAATGCGGTTTAAACCCAGGATCACCTGAGTCATCAACAAAAACTAGCGGGCGTTGCATAAAGCCTATAATAACATGAAAGCACTTATGTTTGTGGAAGGGCTCTAATTTACTAATGGTAGCCGCACCCTAATTCGTCACGATCCAGATAAACTCGCCCGGCAAATTATGAAGATTTTCTTTTCTTAGGTATAATAAAAGTCGACGAGGCTCCATCGTCTAGTGGTTAGGACACCAGGTTCTCATCCTGGCAACCCGGGTTCGACTCCCGGTGGAGTCACCACAGCCACTTACCGTTTGGTGGGTGTTTTTCTTTTTTCTACAGCGGCCGAAGTTTTCATACAAACATAGCCGCATAGTAGGCCTAATGCCCCATACGCTAATATTAGGAGCAATACCGACCAACTCCACATAGCTAGTCCAACAGCGCCCAGGGCGAAACTCATCGCCATACCCACGAAAATACCAGAAATCACTAAGAACTTTATATCTATCAGATACATTACCAAAAAATTTACTAAGGCTATAGCAATCAGCCCAGGTATTACCCAGGGCAAGCCTAGGTTTGCCCCTAGCCAAACTATTAAGTTAGCAGCCAAAAAGCCGACAACATAGCTAGGAATAGCCTTTAAGCGTTCGATTTTTACACTAGCAAAAAAGACCGTCCAGCTAACAAATGCTACCCAAATAAAATTGCCACCAGCTAAAAATGCCGGGGCTAAAAAGTGATCAACTACTAGCAGCGCCCCAGCTAACAGGCCGACAGTAACTGGCATAGCCGATTTTAAAACAAACCTGTTTGTTGACATATTGGTTTAGCTCATTTTGTTTAGGATTTCGACTAGTTTGCGTGGTGTAAGATCGGTTTTTATGTAATAACCATCAGCCAATTTCTCGGTTTCTACTCGATCGTAAGCCGATTGCTGGTAATTAGTCAGAATAATAACTTTGGATTTTTGAACTAAATTCTGTTCACCACGTAGGGCTTGTAAAATCTCGGTGCCTTTGCGGTTTGGCAACATTAAATCAACCAGAATAAAATCGTACTGCTTGTTTTTAGCAGCTACCAAACCATCATCACCATCGATCATCCAATCAACCGTAAAACCGGCTTTTTCTAGGCTACGAACATACATTTCGCCGATAAAACGATCATCCTCTATACACAATACTGTTTTCATATTACTCCTTTATCATACCATGATTGCTAATAACATTTTTAGGACTTTCTTCGATAACTGTAGCGTTACCCCCATCGGGCTGTAATTTGCTAGACTGCGAAGCGTAAGTTGGCAAACTGACAGTAAAGGTGGCGCCCTGACCTTCGGCACTACTAACTGAAATATCACCACCGTGCGACTGCACGATCGCCTTGCTAATGTATAATCCAATCTTCTTCTATATTTGATTATTCTTATAATAAATCATTGTATCGTGCAGCCGAAATTCAATTTTTTTTGAAATATAATAAGAAGTTCCTGTTTTGCTGCCATCAATCGTAGCATCAGCAACAATCCAAATAATTACACCACCTTTTTTAATAACTCAGAGCAATTCACTTTCTATCTTTTTTATTAAATCGAGGCAGTCGCCTTGTGTTATTTTATTTATGTAGTTATTGAGTATTATCTATTATTAGCGATGTTCAATAAAATTTTATTACATACTCGCTACTTCTTCCTATTTTATAGATAATAATTTTGATTGCTATAATAAGCACCCTGACGGGA
>WRFU01000026.1 GCA_009778675.1 Candidatus Saccharimonadota bacterium | reverse complement strand
GCCCGTAGGTGATGATTTGAGCGAAATATTTATGGCGGTGCATGATACTGCTATGATTCACAAATCGGGTGGTGGCACCGGCTTTTCATTTTCACGCTTGCGTCCTGTTGGCGATAATGTAAAAAGCACGCAGGGCATAAGTTCTGGTCCGATTAGCTTTATGCGGGTTTTCAATATGGCTACTGAAGTTGTCAAACAGGGTGGAACTCGCAGAGGTGCCAATATGGGTATCTTACGCGTTGATCACCCCAATATTCTTGATTTCATTACCTGCAAACGTGACGGTGATTTTGAAAATTTCAATATAAGTGTGGCGCTAACAGAAGAATTCATGGAGGCTAAGAGAAAAGGCGGAAAGTACAAACTATATAACCCGCATACTCACGAAGCTGTCGGAGAACTTGATGCGCGTGAAGTCTATCAAATGATTTGTGATCTAGCTTGGGAAACTGGTGACCCGGGGATTATCTTCATTGACCGTATGAATAAGTATAACCCTACTCCTAACATTGGTAAATATGAAGCTACTAACCCTTGTGGTGAACAGCCATTATTGGATTATGAAGCTTGTAATTTGGGGTCAATCAACCTATCCCGAATGGTTAAAACTAAAGATGGCAACATAGTTGTTGACTATGATTTGCTGAAAGACGTAACCTGGCGTGCAGTGCGTTTCCTTGATAATGTTATTGAAGTAAACAATTACCCATTGCCAGAAATCGATGCGATGTCTCGTGCTAACCGAAAGATTGGCTTAGGTGCAATGGGCTTAGCAGATTTACTGATTAAGCTCGGCATTCCCTATGATACTACTGAGGCTTGTGAACTTGGTTCGAAGATCATGAAGTTCATTAATGATGAAGGCGATGCTGCGTCACGCGAGTTAGCTAAAGTTCGCGGTGCTTTTCCTAACTTCAAGGGTTCAATGTGGGATACACCGGGCGCGAAGCCGATGAGAAATGCTACAATTACTACTATTGCGCCTACTGGTACGTTATCGATCATAGCTATGTGTTCATCAGGTATTGAACCATTGTTCGCGTTGGTATATAACAACTCTACAGACCCAACCGATCCAAATGCGGACAAATGGGATATAGGTTGCCTATCATTTGAGCAGGTTGCAAAGGATCGTGGCTTTTATAGCCAAGAGTTGGTGGATAAGATTGGCGATCATGGTAATGTGCAGGGGTTAGATGAAGTCCCAGAAGATGTACGACGTCTTTTTGTAGTTGCCCACGACATTAAACCTACTTGGCATATTCATATGCAGGCGGCTTTCCAGAAATATACTGACAATGCTGTTTCTAAAACAGTTAACTTCCCCAATAGTGCAACACAAGAAGATTTTCGTGAAGTCTATGATCTAGCTGATGAGCTAGGTGTTAAGGGAGTTACTGCCTATCGTGATGGCTGTAAGGCCAATCAACCACTTAATGCTGGTACTATTGGCAATAAGGCCAAAATCGCTACTATGCCTAAAATAAAAGTAGACGATGAAGGTTATGTAATCCCGCGTGAACGTCCAGACATTGTTTTTGGTTTTACAGAGAAAGTTAAAACTAGTAGTGGCACCATGTATATTACCATTAATGACGATGAATTTGGACCTTGTGAAATATTCTCAACTGTTGGTAAGGCTGGCGGGGATATATCCGCCCATATGGAAGGTATTGCTCGTGCAGTTTCGGCTGGCTTAGCTCATTGGATCAGTCCGCATAAATTTGTTAAGACTTTTAGAAATATCCGTGACGGTAAGCCTCCAATGTTTGGCAAGGGTGGTCAAATACAATCCTGCGAAGATGCAATAGGTATAGTTATGGAGCATGCTATCGAATTACGGGAAACTGGTCAAATCAGCGGAGAGATCAACCGACACATTGACTCAAGAGGTGAAGATGATGCTTGCCCGGAGTGTGGTGGCATACTCGAGCATGAAAGCGGTTGTGCTGTTTGCCGCGCTTGTGGCTACAGCAAGTGTATGTAAAATGTCTACTACTACTTATGTCGTCTTGGTATTGTGTCCTACCTGCAATACCTGACAAAACGCCCCCTGTCATCCAGCAGGGGGCGTTAACTTTTTATAGAATGCTAGTCGTTAACACTTCTAGCGGCTTGCCTGGATTCCATATAAGGTAAGTAGCGGCCTTAGTGGCTACTTCCCCACTCCATAAGCTCATCGGACTATATTTTGTATCAGTTAGCGGCGTGGTAACAACTTGCCCGCCATGTGCTGCTATAAAACTATCTTGGTGCAAAGTACCAATAGTGCACGGGTATGTGACTGTGAATTTATGTAAATCTTCCACTAAATTAGTTAGCTGCATGTTAAATGTTAACACCTTGGGGTAGTAGACGTGGTGGAATAATTTTTGTAGCTGAGTAAAAGTTAAAATTAGCATAGTATTATCTTTTTCGACTAATTTACTACCAACATTTAGCAATAAATCTACTGTATCGCGAGTTATTATTTGTTTTTTATCGTTATTTGTGGCTAATTCTTCTATTACAGCAGCAGTTTCGGCATTTTTGCCTAGGTCGCCAATTAACAGTGTGCAATCTGCCCACATTATGGTAGCCGTTAAATCTGCAACGGCTTCGTGATTAAAACTACCGGTTAAATTGCTAGGTGCAAAAATAATATCTGGGTTAGCTGGCAAATTCTTGCGTAGACTGTCTGGTAGTACTGCTCGTACCTCACCTACACCAAATTCGTTCGCCCGGGTGTAGTTTTGCGCCGTGACGGCAAAACTTAACTTGTTGCCACCAATTATAGCTAACTTGCCAGCTTTGGTTTTTTGCTCGGGCTTGTTCCACTCGATATCTGGAAAAAGTGGTTTACTCCCCTGTTTTTGCCAAAAATCATAGTTCATACTTATTATTTTACCACTAAGCAAAGACCGCGCTAAGCGCGGTCGATATGCTTTGTTTTCCAAATTGGCTGGCGTCCAGATGGGTGGCGAATAGCGCGATCTTTTGAACTACAATTTTTGAGATCAACCATTACGATGACGCCAAAGGTCATAAATATGGCTATCATAGATATTCCTACAACAGTCGAATGCCAAAACAGTAAAGCTGGTATGGCACCGATGCCGATGAGATAGGTATAAACGCCATACCCTATTACGTCGTTATACCATTTGGTCGGTGACTGTGACGTGGCACGGGGTGTTTTATTGTAATCTCGTGAGTCCGTTAACCGCATACTTGCGATAAATATAATCACAAGTATTAAACCAACTATCTGCCACGCGGGTTGTCCCCAAAAACCTTGCCAACTGTTTGCTGGTAAAGATTGAACGCTATACACCGACAGCCCAAAGAGCGCGCTCAACAGTAGCTGGCCTGGTATCACTGAGATATTGTTGCTGCGTCGGGGGTGTATAATACGACTTTCGCCAATTATACCAGCTAAAAAGAAGCCAACTGGCGTAATTATCACACTAATTACAGCTGCCACGAATGGGTTTAAACTATAGAACCAATTTAGAACAAAACCGAAAGGTTCACTGAACACTATTCTCACCTTCCTAAGATAGAAACTTTCAGATATGAATATAATATCACAAACTGATATTATTTACAATAAACGGCTAGTCCGCCTAAAGTTTATAATCCGCATTTTGCAGCTGATAAATTTTGCCACTAGGGGCTAATTTGTAAATAACATCTTTGCGTTCTATCACCACTGGCCAGCCACGCCGTTTGGCTTCGGCAAGCAGATGCCCAGACGGGTTAAAGGCAATTGGGTGCTGGGTGGCTGCTAATATGGCGGCATCGGTTTTGGTATCGCCAATACCATAGCTATCGGCGTAACTTAAGCCGTGTTTTTGCACCAGCCTATCCAAAGCGCCATTTTTATCAAACATCGGCGTGGTGTATTTGCCGGTAAATTTGCCATTTTTGACCTCGCCGCGAAAACCGTCAAAATCATCAAAACCGTAATGTTTGGCCAGTAATTCCAAGGCTTCTACCGGTGAGCCAGAAATCATTAGTAGCGCGTAGCCTTGTTGTTTTAACTGGTTGGCTAAATCACGCGTATAAATATAAGTTTGTTCCAGGTATTCATCGAGTGTCGCTTTAACAATCGCCAAATAATCATCATAATTAACACCAGCTAGCGATTTTACGAACGACTTGAAAAGCTTGTCTTCGTAAAATTGAAATTCATCGCTGCTGCGGCGCTGTTTCCATTTCATGCGTGCCGATCGAATATCGTCATAAACAGTTGTGCCTAGCATCCCTTGCTTGGCCAAGCGATCGATAATAACATGAAACAACTGCCAGCGGATAAACGTACCATCCACATCAAACACCGCAAACTTTTTAGACATGATTTAATTATACTACGTATTGTCACAATCACTCTTGTGTGGTATAGTATATGAATTGTTATTCATTGTGGAATAAGGAACCTTTAATTTTTGGTCCTTTTTATACCTGCAATACCGAGAGAAAGGAAGAATCATGGGAAGAACGGCACGGCTAGGCGCTGATACTGACGCCATCGACTTAATCAATTTTCTGATGTGGCAGCGAACGCATCGTTCATTCGCTTGCGGCAAGCAATTTATCACTGACCACAACAATGGGCTATGTTCAACAGCAGTGTGCTATTGGCAACAGTTCAAGCAGCATGATGAGTGGTCAAATGGTAATCCGTCGCGCGGTACCGAGAGAATATTTATTCGTGGCGCTGGTCAAGATGGTCATACATGGGACGGCTCAAAGTTCTGGACGTTGTGTTTTGAAATGCAGTACAGCGATGAAAAACTACCTGATGCTCCGGATGGTATTATAGGCCGGTGTTTAAAACCGGCGCTATTAAAACCACCATCTGATTTTCCGGTAAGGGGCCCGGAGCGATTCTTATCACCAGACGGTACATTGTTGTACACAAATACTCACACTGGTGATATCCATAAGTTCACGGGCAGCGAGATGATTGTTGACGCTGGTACCCACCACCTATTTTGGTCGTCAACTTATAATGGCGGTATAGTTGGTGAGCTGGTTTAGCGGTTAGCATAAAAAAGGAGCCAAGAAATGCGCAGGGCTTTTGCTCTGCGCATTTTATTTTAGTGTGATGCTAATTGGGCAATGATCGCTACCCTGCTGGGCTGGGTGAATTTGGGCGTCGGTAATTTTATTTTTTAAACTGGCGCTAACTAGAAAGTAATCAATGCGCCAACCCACATTACGATCGCGAGCGTGCGCCCAATGGCTCCACCAGCTGTATTGATTCAGTTCATCGCCGTGAATCAGTCGGAATGTATCGATAAAACCGGCGTCAATATAAGCTTGCAAGCCAGCTCGTTCTTCGTTCGTAAAACCATGTTTGTCAATGTTTTGCTTGGGGTTAGCTAAGTCGATTTCGCGGTGTGCCACATTTAAATCGCCGCAAAAAATTACCGGCTTGGTTTTTTCTAATTCTTTTACGTAGGCCAAAAAGGCTTTGTCCCACTGCCTACGGATTTCAAGCCGACTTAAATCACCCTTGCTATTGGGCACATAAACCGAAATTACATAAAATTTATCAAGTTCTAGGGTTGCAATCCGGCCTTCGTGTGTTAAATCGCCGTATTTATCCACTAACTCTCTTTCAAGGAATGGCCTTGAAAAATTAAGGATCGGGATGGAGTTTTTTACGAATATCGCCGTACCGGCATAACCGGGTTTATCGGCATCGCACCAGTATTCTTCGTAATCTGGCAGGTCAATTTCAGCCTGGCCTTGTTTGGCTTTAGTCTCTTGTAAGCACAAAATGTCGGGCTGGTAACGCTTAATAAAGTTCGCAAACTCACCTTTATTGATAACCGCTCGTATACCATTCACATTCCAACTAAAAATCTGCATTATTTGGTTAAAACCTCTTTTGTCTTTTTTGATGTATCAAAATAACGCGTTATTAACCACAGTGCACTAACACTAAATCCAATGAAAAACAGAGCCTTGCTAAGCGAATAAATATCGCTGTTTTGAAAAATCCCGTCATTCATAATACCCCGCCTGGTGATCCAGACCAAACCGATGTTTAATACTAAGGCTTCGACCACCGTGCAGCTAATCGCTACTTTGGTAAAGACTTTGGCCAAGTTTTTGCGCTGCCAAATCATAATAGCGGCTGTAATATAAAAACCAGCCGTAATAGGTTGCCAAAACATTTCAAACCAAGTTAGCGGGCCCCAAGTGCGTATACTAGCCGCTGGAATGCCCAGCACCGAGATATCCATCATTGGCAACAGCAAAACTATGTACATTGTGCCCATAAAAACGCAGTAAGCCATAATGGCGAGTAACCAACCATCAACCTTCTTATCAATTCTTTTAGGCGTTGGCATAATATCACCCAGTAACCCTTTTCATTTCACGCTCTTGGTCGCGGCGTTTGATAGTTTCACGCTTGTCGTAGCGTTTTTTGCCCTTGCCGACGGCCATGACTAATTTAATATAGCGGCCACCAACCATCAGTTTGATTGGCACTAGTGATAGCCCATCTTGGTGGCGACGTTCTAGTTCGACGATTTGGTGCTTGGTGGCAAGTAACCGGCGGGCATTGGTGTCAACAGTAGTATCACTACCCCCTTTTTGGTTTAATTTAAGAGTAAAACTAGCGTTATTCAGCCACAATTCATGCCGGCGGATTGTCACAAACGAACCTTTAAGTGATACGTGGCCATCACGGGCGGCTCTTACTTCGCGGCCATTTAGTTGCACACCAACCACTAGTTCGTCGCCTAATTCGTAATCAAACTTAGCACGACGGTTTAGCACATTATGGGCTAATTTAGGCTTTTTCATATAAACCCCGGGCAATATCTAGAATTGTTTGGGCGCTCTTAGCCCAGTCGAATTGTTTAACTTGCATTTTGCCTAGCTTCACTAAATTTTGACGCTTTTTATCATTGTCTAACACTTTAACAGCCGCGGCAAATTTAGCTGGCAGATTAACATCAAAAAATGTGCCAGCCTGGGCGGCCACTTCGCGATGAGCCGGGATATCACTTAAAACTACCGGCACACCTAAATTCATCGCTTCGGCAATTGGCAAACCAAACCCTTCATCGCGACTAGCCGAAACGAGCGCAGCATTATTGGCCAACACTTTTGCATATTGTTCGTCACTGACACCATTATGAAAGATAACTTTGGCATTAGTTGGCACTAACTTTTCTAGTTGGCGCTTACGCTGGGGTGTAATGCGGCTGAGTAAATGTAGTGTTCGCCCTGGTAAATAGTTCATGCCGGCAATTAATGTTTCAACATTTTTATAGGGCATGAATGACCCCATATAAACCAAGTTTTCTACCTTTTTATTTACAACTTTTTTAACATGTTGAGTAAGATCATTTGGTGCATTGTAAACTACCGATATAGGTTTTTTGGTAAGTTTAGCCTGAATTACATCGTGCTTGGTGTTTTTGCTAACTACTGCCACATGGGCTGCACCATGCAAAGCTAAACGTTGTGGCCAGTAGCTTAGGTGGTATAATCGCCAACCGATTTGCGCCCACAACCTGACCTGCGGTGGTGGTGTGGCATGGTGATAATAAATTAAATCGTGAACCGTTAGTATCAGTTTGTAAGATTTATGTGGGCGTAATAGCTGCATGGGCGAAAACACGACATCTGGCTTAAATTTAGCTAAATTATACCCTGAAAGCAGTTCTTTGGGCGATTCATATTCGCTAAACATAATATAATTTACGCCTTTGGGCAGTAAATTAAGCTGTGCTTTGTCTTGGATCATAAAAGTTACGCTAGGGTCGAGTGCATACAGGTTATTAGCGAGCGACCAAGAATAGCGCGAAATACCGTCATGAAAATCCGTACGGATAAACCTAGCGTCAAAAAACAACTTCATGGATATATTCTACACTATTTTTTAAAAGAGATGTGCTTTGGTAACCACCAAGCAAAGAAGACCATAAAACTAAGTACTATCACCCAACTAGAAATTGCTGTCCATACCCCCTGCCCTAGTGCTGGAATGATAATATCAGCACCAACGATATGCCAACCGTTAAGGCTAGCAAAATCACAGCTAGTGATAGCATAGCTAAAAATAATCACTAAGTGTGTAATGGCCGCTAACGCCATAATACCTAGAAAACCTAAAAGTATACGTTTTGCCACCCACTCAGTATAGCACCAAATTCTGGTATAATTATGTTATGAAGATTTTGATAGCTAACGATATGTACTGGCCAATGGTTGGTGGTCCGGCTACAGTTTCACGCCTACTAGCGCAGACTTTGGTTAAGCGTGGTCACGAAGTACTGGTAGTTGCGCCTAGCCACCCGGGGCAACCTAATAATGATCGTGATGGTGGCTATCGCATTGTGCGGATCAAATCAATCAGTTTAGAAAAACTAATCAACCGCGATAATTTACGGCTGGCCATGCCGTTTCGTCGTGAAATTAGGGGTATTTTGCGTGGTTTTGAACCCGATGTGGTGCATGTTCATACGCCGCTACCGGTGGGGATATCAACCTTGCGCGAAGCCCACAAACTTGGTATCCCGGTTGTGGCGACCAATCACGCTATGGCTGAAAACGTGGTCGTAAATGTGCCAATTCTAAAATCGCTGCCGGTCGATAGATTGGGCGACTATTTATTTTATCAACAAGCGGCAAATTTGCGACTGTATAAAGGTATGGATTATTTAATTATGCCGACCCAAAAAGCAATTGATTTATTTAACCAAGAAAAGATCGATGTGCCAGTTAAAGCGGTCGATAACGGCCTAGATTTAAGTCGTTTTAAGCCTGGGGCTGCAGCGGCCAGTATCTATAAAAGGTATGAGTTGCCAAGAGATGTCCCAGTGGTAAGTTACCTCGGCCGGCTCGATAAAGACAAACACCTAGGCACTATTTTGCAGGCAGCACCATTAATTATAGCTAAAGTACCAAACGCCCACTTTT
>WRFU01000025.1 GCA_009778675.1 Candidatus Saccharimonadota bacterium | reverse complement strand
TGATGGCGATAAGTATGTTGATACTAAAACCACCACTACAGGCGTCAACGCCGACTACGAGTGGCAAACAGATAAGTGGGTTGAAACTGTTAAGCGAGTTGATGAAGTTATTACTAAGTATTATGAACATATTGCCGAGCCAGAGACTCCACAATCTAAATTTGATACTATTTACCAAGGCGCTGGTACGCAGACTCCGGCCAATTGCTATAACTTAAGTGCTTATTGTGGCGCTGCACATATCCTAGGTTACACATCGGCTAACAAGGTCACCCAAACAGGGCAAGCGGGTGAAGTCACTTGGAACACTGATACTCAGGAGTGGGAAGTTTCCCCGGCCACCAACAACATACTAACAATTACTTACACTTACGTTGGTATACCTGTACCACCAACCACACCAGCTACATTTGCTACTAACCCCGTATTCACTGCCACACCAACCACGCCAACAGCCGTGTTGGCTGCAGAAACCACCAAAGAACCAGCTAGCAAGGGTGAAGTCTTAGGCGCGCATATCGACAAACGCCAGTGGGCGCTAGTTAATCTGTTACTGGCCATAAGCACTGCCTTAGCTAGCTTAACGGTTATTGTGCTTTACTTTACCGGTAAAAAGAATGATGAAGATGAAAAAGTCAAACGCCACGGCGCTGTCCGAACATTAAGCCTAGTACCAGCCGTTGGTGCTGTTGTAGCCTTTATTCTGACCGAAGACATGGCGCTAAAGATGGGCTGGGTCGACAAATGGACCATTCTAATGGTAGCCATCGCCGCTGTCCAAATTGTGCTATTAGTCCTAGCCCGCCGCAAACAAGCTCACCAGTCACAGGCGTAATTAGCCTAATAAGTAAGAATATTGTTGACATTGATCGGCACACCGCAATTTGGATATTTGATTTCGGTTATACGATATACTTTCTAATACGTTTTTCGTCTTCTCGCGATTTATCATTTTTTGCATATAGTTCGATAAAAGTTACCCCATTTTCGGTGCAGACAAAAACAAATATCAAGCGCAACAGTTCTTTGTTCCCCAGCGCTGCACAGTCAAGGCGCATTTTTACAACTTCACACGTATCAGAATTATGTAAGATTGTCGCGCGTTTACTGTTAAAGAGGGATTTTTTATATTCTTTAATGTTCACTTTATCTTGTGGCGTATACATCTTTTCAATCAACAGTTTTGCGTCTTTAATGTCATTGGGCAGTGATCTCCATTTCTTTGCGAACCTCTTAAACTCTTTGGAGAATTCACTATCCTCATCATAGTTCATCTTCGGGCTCCGTCACGGCAGTTTTATCTCCTCTATAGAAGACGAATCGATATTTGATGGGCTTGCCCATTTCAGCGACCACCCATGGCGTGTCATAGTGCGAAAGCTCTGATAATTCAGTGGCACTTTTATCGCCAAGTCGTTCAATCTCCCAATTAATATGTTCCAATTCGGCTGCGGATAGGCTAGCTAAATCAGACTTCACTAGAGGTAAATATTTTTTCTGATCATGTCCGAAATATTTTGTTTTTGCCACCTCCAACTCTTCGGCGAGTTTCATTTTGTCAATCACTTTGAAAAATTCCATCGCTGCCGGCGTCGGACCGAAGTAATTTTTGACATAAGTCATACCAGTAATAGATTGGCCGGTTTTTTCATAATAATCAAAATCTATGAAGTAGAGCAATTTATAGATAACCGTTTCGCCGACATTTGGTTTAGCGCTGATTTTCTCTGTCAAGTATAAAATCACATCTCGTAACTTATTGGGTTTGAGTGTCGGAAATTCGTCGCGTGGTTTTGCTTCTTCTTTTTTATATTCAACGGCAGGCTCTGCCACGAAACTCTCAACAGTAATTTTCCCTTCAATCAAATCGCCTGGCGCAATCTGGTAAAATTCTGCCAGATCTTTTATTACGCTAAGCTTTGGCTCGCGTCCATCCTCAATTGCAGCATAAGTCGCCCGTGCCAGCCCTAGCTCGTTGGCAACTTCTTGTTGCGTCAGATTCGCATCTTCGCGTAATTTTTTGATTAGCCCACTTTTATCCATAGTAGCCTTTCGTTATGTTATATACTATAATTGTAGTAAATTCTATATTTTTGTACAAGTCTTTGCTTGATTCTTTTATGAAGTTAATCAAAGTGCGTCTAAATCGTAACCTTAATCGCCCCCCCCCTCCGCTTCCAACTGTTTAATCTCGCTCATCTGCGATAATATGTAGAGCCAAATTGTTAATAATTGCTATGATCTTACTTCTCCCTATCATTATGTTTCTTAAGATATCCACGTACTCCAGGACGGCTCTCATTATTTCTCTAATATTTTATCTTTATATACTGCTTTACGGATTTTGGTTTCGAGTTTCGTGCGAGCTGCGTCTAATTCTTGGTAGACTTTGGCGAATTCGGATTTATATAAGGTATAGATTTTGTACGCCTGGTAATAGCCGGCGTCCCAAGTCATCAGGTTCCACTCTGGCTTGTCCTGGTCGGCCAGGAAACGTTTGGCAAAAGTCGCGTGCACCAAATCTTCGCCGGCTTTCAACAAATCTCGCGCCTCGTCGCTCAATTCGATTGTGCGGCCAGACGGTGTATCGTGAAGATACTTATAGACAAACCGCTCACTCGAACTCTCTGCATCAAATACTATGTCATTCAGATCATATTTTTCCGCAATTTTAATAATTTCATCGCGCGGCATGAAAAACCACTCGTTAAAGACGTCATAATTTTCACCGTTGTATTCGAAATTGCGCAGTGAAGTTTGATACGATGAGCGGTGAAACAGCGAAAAAATCACACAGTCGCGCACAAATTCCGGCCAGTCCGGCGAGTTTTGGAATTTATCGCTTGGACGACGAAAAACGTCTTTGTCGATAACCCACATTAAGTTTTTCTCTTTCATTTCACCGCCAAGAGCAGATTTTCGCGCGGAAAAATTTACGCAAGAACGTTCAAAATTTTCAGCAGTTACAGGTGTTCCGTTGCCCTTGTGTGCTGCACTGGAAAGCAAAAACATATCACGATCAGAACCCTGAACAGTATCACCAGATTTTACTAGATAGCCGATACAATCTTTTCCATATAGAACACCACGCGGTTTACTCGTTCCAGAACTGACGCTAAAAGCGCCAGAAAGTTGCGGATATTTTCCATTGTTATATTGCTCTTTTGGCAGCCTAATTTCTCTCAGCCAATCATTGATTGCTTCACCTTTTTTAACTCGCCGTAAAGTATGCTCGGCAATTTGTTCAGCTCCGTTCGAACTAGACTTTTCAATACTGAACTTGAACTCGGTTTGGCATCCTTTGTCATTCTGAGCGGAGCGTAGCGGAGTCGAAGAATCTTTCTGTAAAGATCCCTCGACTCCGCTCGGGATGACATGTGTAAAAGATCCCTCGACTCCGCTCGGGATGACATGGGTAAAAGATTCCTCGACTGCGCTCGGGATGACATGGGTAGCGGATCTTTTGATTTGAAAATTAGAGAAAATAATACCCCACGCGCTGCTGGTGCCTTGAAATTCGCCGGCGTTCAGCATAAAGCCACCGTTGAATTTGAACTGATCTAGCATTTGATCAGTGAATTTCTCAAAGGCTGGGGATGCCAAAAATCCCTTATTGAAGAAGAAGAAGAAGACGTTGGTTAAATTAAAGTCGTGTGACAGTTTCTGGGCGCGGTAGATGAATTGCGTGTACAATTCCGCGCTGGCGAGACCAAGATCCTGTTTTCGCATTTCTGCGCCGATTTTCGTGTCGGCAATTCCCGCTTTATGTAGGCCAACTCCCGAATAAGCTTGTCCGTATGGCGGGTTGGTGTAAAAAATTATCGGCGCGTTATTTTTCAACTTCTCGAACAAATCCTTTGGCATTTTGAGATTCTGCGGATTGGAATTGGGACTCACATCAATATCATCGTTCAGGAAATCATACTGAAACGTGGTGGCGTTTTTGTTGTATTGGGCAGAAATATCAATTTCGCTCTGGTGTAATGTGGAACAAAACAGATTCTTGAAATTATAGTCGCGCGTCAGGTTTTTGGTGCCGGCGGCACAGTCCCAAACCACATATTCGTCGCGCCAATTCTCACCCAAATCATCCGTCATCATCTGGATTGCACGGTCAGCCCAAATCGTCGGCGTCCAAAAATCACCGTGAAAACGACGGCTGAGCTCTTCGATCAATCGATCCGCGACCGCTGTGATAATCTTGATTTCATTCGCGGAATAGTGGCGGTCGAATCGACTGAAAAAAGCGTGGTAATTAGCCCCGTCAATCTTGATTTCCTTACCGCCAACCAGATGCAAAATGTTCTTTTTGGTCGGCACCAAATAAGTTTCAGGGTTGCCGAGAATGCTTTGGATGAAAATACTGACCGCCTCGGTCGCACCGATTTTTTTGACACCAGTCAACCACTCGTCCTGTCCGAAAACCAGTCGAACAAATTCGTCGAAAACTTTGCGCAGGTTGGCTTCGTCGACTTTTAATTTGGCAAATTCGCCGTTCTGATGACTTAGCACGTCGATCGAGTGAAAAACCTCGTTCATGTCGAAAGCAGCCGAACGGACATCAAAAACATATGTATCTAGATTCGGGTCATCTAACAGCTCGCGCATCAACGGTTCGTTTTGTGTGCAAGCGCTAGATGGCGCAATATTCCAATCGTAATTGTTGTCCAGATAGTGATAAAGTTTTGGTGCGTAGACAACAAACATCTCGTTTTCATCGCCACCGACGATTACGTTAGGTAGTGGGCTGGCGTCTTGCTGGAACTTTTTTAGATAATAGATGGTTTGCGCCACGATTTTGGCACGATCAGATAATTTAGATAAATCCAGTTGCCATTTTGCTTCGAGTAAGAGTCGCAGACCTTCGTCAAGTAAATTCGTTTGATTTGACTCGATGTAACCGTCACTGCCATAGGGCGATGGAAAAGTTGTGCCATAATACTTCTGGAAAATGGATTTGTATGCCGCTTCAACGTCTTTTTCAACAACAGCAGATTTTAGCTGCTGTTTAAATGCGTCTTGGGTAGCCTTGGGGACTGGTTTGAATATGCTGGTTTTCATATGAGAGTATTATAACATTTTTACAGATGATGAAGTTGCTAAATAATTATTTTTTACTTACAAGATCAGTAACTACCTTCTCGGTCAATTTTACTGCCATGCCTGTATTTTATCATAAAAAAGAAACGCAATTGTCGTATGAACAACGCTTGCGTCCCAAAAACTATATAGTTTTACAATAATTGTCGGCATACGGCCTCTGCTACGGCAATGGCGATATGCCCAAGGAATTACGAATGCAATTCTCTGCCTTTAGGATACTAAAATTACTTTACGAAGTCAATTATTTTTTGTGCCTTATTAATAATTTTTAGGCGTTTCAGATATTGATTATTATCAAATTCCCTCTTGATCAATCCTAAATACTTACGATATGGACCTTCCATCCGACGTAGATCTAGAATTAAATTCTCAGATTGCTTAGATGCTACACTGATGCACCGTTCCAGCGTGTATTTACCTTTACCTTTTGGATTTTTAATCTCCCAGATTAAATCATCAATAACCACATCAGCAGTTTTAGCCCCTTTTTGACGATTGGATACCATAAATTCTACCATTTTACCGGTTTGAGCTATAAGCATAGCAGTGCGGCGTTCATATTTATCGGGCGAATAATCAGGATAAAAAGTAATGCCACCCTTTTTGTATTTTATAACTGGTTCTTCCACCCCAATAATCACACGATGCTCATATAGCCAGTTTTAGTAACAATCAAGTGGTCGGTCAGACTGATACCAAGCAACTCACCAGATTTTTGAAGTCGTTTAGTGACTTCTTTGTCGGCTGGGCTGGGGTCAAGGCTACCCGATGGATGATTATGCGCCACAATAACCGACGCGGCGCGATCCGTCACAGCGTCGGCGAAAACTTCACGCGGATGTACTAAACTGGCAGTCAGCGTGCCAATACTAACAACCCGTTTGGCTATTAAACGATTAGCGCCATCAAGCGTTAAGCATACAAAATATTCTTGCTTTTTGTCCCTAATATCAGCCAGCTGCATAGCGGCTTGTTCGGGTGAATCGATAATTGGCACATCATCTAGCACCAAATGCCGCTTTGCCAGCTCGAAAGCCGCTAGAATTTCGGCTATCTTAGCTTCGCCCAAACCTAGCACTCGGTTAAGTTCAGCCCGCGGTATGTCGATCCCATATCGATCTAGCAATTTTTTGACTGAATGTGAAATTTCTGTCACATCGTGTCCGCCTACACCACTACCAACAATCGCCATCAGTAACTCGAGGTCACTCAATGCCCCAGCACCTTTAGTTTTCATCTTTTCACGCGGCCGATCAAGTGGATTCTTGTCTTGTAACTTCATCTAGCTATTTTAGCACAAGCTTACTTACGCTTTAATTTACTTACCTCGGCCACAATAGTTGGTATCGGCACTAAACCTAGCACAATTAACCAGTGGCTAAGCCCCATGCTGGCCATACCAAATAAATTGGCAAACACTGGCACTAGAATGAACAAAGCAAATAGCGCCACCATGGTACATGCGCCTACGGCCAACATCGGATTGTTTGTAATTTTACTCTTAAAAATCGATTGCTGACTGCGGGCGGTAAAAATGTGCAATATGGCCGTCCATCCGATTAGCAAAAACGCCATAGTTTGGCCGATAGCCTGCGTTGGCGCATGGGTGGCCGACACACTCACAAATGTACCAATGTAATAACCAACCAGCGCGACGGCTACAAATGCCATGGTTTGTCGCACGATGAGCGATTTTAAGCCCTTAAATAGGCTTTCGCCACGCTTAGTGGGCTGGTGGTGCATAATGCCCGCTTCGGGCTGTTCACGGGCTATAAATAAGCCAGGCACACCCACGCCAACGACATTTACCAGTAAAATCATGATTGGAGTTAGCGGTAATCCCCACCCCAGTAATTGCGCGATTAACATCAAGCTGATTTCGGAAAAGTTGCATGACAGCAAAAAATAAACGGTTTTTCGAATATTGGCATACACACCGCGCCCGCGATGAATAGCGGCGACAATCGTACTAAAGTTATCATCTATCAGTATCATGTCGGCCGCGCTTTTAGACACTTCAGTACCAGTAATCCCCATCGCTACGCCTACATCGGCTGCCTTCAGCGCCGGGGCGTCGTTCACGCCATCACCAGTCATAGCCACCACTTCATTATGTGCTTGCCAAGCCGTTACAATCCGGATTTTATCTTCGGGTGAAACCCGGGCATAAACACAATATTTAGCCACATTTTTGATTAAATCTTTGTCACTGACTTTGGCTAGTTCTAGGCCAGTTATCACTTTACCACCTGGGGTAAGTAGCCCTATTTGACGCGCTATGGCCTCGGCCGTAGCGGCATGATCACCGGTAATCATTACAGTACGAATACCGGCGTGTTTGGCAGTTTGTATGGCTTCGGCTACTTCGGGACGCGGCGGATCAATTAGCCCGATTATGCCGTCAAACTGCAGGTCTTTCTCTAATTCTTCTAGCTTATTGTCGGCCGGAATTTCGTTTACATGTTTGCTACCAAGCGCAATGACCCGCAGGGCATCTTGACCAAATGAATCATGCATTTGCTGCCGTTTCTTGGTGTCATCTGCCGAAACTTTAGCGAATGGTACTCTATCAAACGCCCCCTTGGTTAATACTAAATAACCACCCTTAGGATCTTTGTGCACGGTTGTCATCATTTTGCGCTGTGACGAAAAAGATATTTCAGCTACCCTGGGGTATTTTTGGTCTAATTCGGTTCTATCACCACCCTTCGTATTGAATAAGCGCAAAATAGCCGCTTCGGTCGGGTCACCGATAATTTTTACTTCACCATTTTGTCCTTTTTCGACGACCGCATTGCTGGCTAACGTCAGCCTATTTACCAATTCCATTTGCGCCGCCGAAAAATCATTTGTATCTGTAAATGGCTCGCCGCTACCTTGCCACAAGCGTTGTATTGCCATTTGGTTTTGGGTCAACGTGCCAGTTTTGTCGGTACAAATAACAGATGTGCTGCCAAGGGTTTCAACAGCCACTAATTTGCGAATTAGGGCGTTCTTTTTGACCATTTCGGTCACTCCACGAGTCAGAATTAATGTAACTATTAGCGACAATGTTTCGGGCACCGCTGCCACCGCCAAAGCAACAGCCACAAACATCATTTCCCATACATCTGCCCCGCGGGCTAGCTCGATAGAAAACACCACTAACGCCGCCACAATTGCGATTAGACTAATGACTTTGCCCACACCATCTAACCTAGTTTGCAGGGGTGTTCTGATCTTTTGTGTGCTGCCTAGGTAACCCGCAATGTGTCCCATTTGGGTGTTCATACCAGTGGCTACCACCAGCGCCTTAGCCCGCCCAGCTGTTACTAAACACCCCGAAAACACCATGTTGATTTGGTCGGCTGCAGCTACTTTTCCGGTTATTTTAGCGTTTGGATCTTTTTCGACTGGCATACTTTCACCAGTTAAAATCGATTCATCGACAGCAAAATCGTTGCTTTCAAGTAAACGCGCATCAGCCGAAATTAAATCGCCAGCATTTAGCAGGATAATATCACCAGGTGTCAAATCGACCGAATCAACCGCTTGTTGTTTGCCATCACGTAATACTAGGCTGATCGGACTGCTCATACTTTTTAGTGCATTAAGCGCCTTTTCGGCGCCTCGTTCTTGTGTTACAGCCAGTGTCATATTAAGGATAACAATACCAACAAGAACAAAAAACTCAGTCAGCCCCTTGCCATTATCCTGAAAAGACATAGCTAGCGATATAGCCGCGGCCACAATTAAAATAATTGTTGGCGCATCACGCAAGTTATGTAAAATCTTTTTAAGAATACTTTCGCTTTTTTGCTCGTCAAACTGATTCTTGCCGTATTGTTGTTGTTTTTTAGCAATAGTATTAGTGCTTAAACCAGTTTTTAGGTTCGATTCTAATTCGCCCAGCAGAGACTGTCTGCTTTTTTCGTACCAGTCCATTACTTCTATTTTACGCGAAAATCATAAAAACAAAAACAAGCTTAGACCTTGCCAAGTTACGATAAATTCACTAACTGCCTACAGTTGCCATCCAATAACAGGAGTAAAATAACAAAAATAACTTCACCAACTACTCATATTTCATGCCAACTAGGTTGATATGATAATATAACTATTATGGAATATGGGGATAAAGCACAGGTATTGTTCAGCAAACTAAAATCCAAACACATCGTTGGGGCAGAAGGCAAAATCAGCATGGAGCTGCTCGATTTATCTATTAATATCAATGACAAAAGCGCCGTCGGCGATTTATTGCAGGAGTGGCTTGGTGCTTGGATGAAACAAAATGGCATCTATTTTAGGACTGACCCTAACACGCAAGTATTTCCAGACTATTATCTAGGTATCAGCAATAAGGCAGATTTACTTGAAGTAAAAACATTTGATTATAACGAAACGCCAAATTTTGACGTTGCTCCATTTGATGCCTATGTAGATAGTTTAAAAACAAAGGCTTACCGTCTCGATGCTGATTATTTAATTTTTGGCTATACTCTAAAAAATGACGTTTTGACCATTGGGGATATTTGGTTAAAGAAAATTTGGGAAATTACTTGCCCGGCAAGAGAATTGCCGCTGCGGGTGCAACGTAAGCGTGGCAAAATCTATAATATTCGTCCGTATAACTTCAAAAATAACTCTGCTGGTTTCCAGCCGTTTAGGTCAAAAGCAGAATTTGTGGATGCCATTAAAGGGGCTCTTGCGCAGTATCCAATGCGAACAGAAGACCCTGATTCTTGGGTAGATCAAGTTCAGGAATCACTCGCGGGATATAATTCTTCTCTGTAAAAACTGCTTTGATAATTTGTTTGCTAACTAATTGAATCGCGTTTACACTAACAGAGTTTCCTAGTAAATCAAACGCTTCTTTGTAGGATACTTGTGAAATATCATAACTTTCTGGAAATCCAAAAAGTCGTAATCCTTCTCGTGTTGTGAGCCGTCGAAATTTACCATTATCATAAATGGCCATTTTTGTGACATCCATAGCGACGAGCGTTGGCGTTGCTTTGCCCGGATCAAGAATATTACTAATGTCAAAACTAAGCTTACCAGCAACAATATTGTAGCCTCGCAAATCCTCATTTTCTGGTGCTTGTTTCGGAGTCTCAAAAGTGAGATAACCTTTTTTGACCAAATCCTCTAGGTTATTTTTTAATTTCTTTAAATCTTGCCTAAAGGTCAAAGACAGCGGTCGCAAGCTAAATGATGCAATATCTTCAAGTGTAAGTGGCATTCCGTCTGACCATTTAATTTTTTTAGCGGCCGCCCAATCCTTTCGCCTTCGCTGACGCAAAATTGCTTCTAGAAGCTGTTTTTGCTCATCGCTAACAGCACCTTTTAGCTCAACGTCCCAGCTATGAATGTTGTTTTTACCACCACGTTTGTCTTTTATCTGCTTGCCAACCAGTCCTTTTTTTGAGTATTTTTTTACTAAATTTTCTGCCAGCGTTGACGTTAGATAAGTCGGGCTGGTTGGCGTTTTTTCTAGAATATCACCAAGTTTAGACTTCGACTCGGGAATGTTTTGCAGATCTATTTCATCAGTTAGCGAGCCCGTAATGTAAATTCGCTTGCGTTTCTGTGGAACGCCAAATTTGCTTGCGTCAATTAGTCGCCAGGATACTTTGTAGCCAAGTGCTTCAAGGTGTTTCAAAATCGTTTCAAGC
>WRFU01000024.1 GCA_009778675.1 Candidatus Saccharimonadota bacterium | reverse complement strand
TCATTAAATCGCCTTCGGCTTCGGCCTCTAGGCTACCAGGGGCTGGTGCGGCTTCTACGACCGTGCTACCAGCTAAGGCAGTATATTGGTTGACCAAAATAGCTGCAGCTTCTTCGAAAGCTTCGCGCGGTGTCATAGTGCCATTAGTGTCAACGGTAATGCTTAGCTGTTGCAGATTGGTATCTTGACCAACACGGGTGCTATCTACTTTATAACGAACACGTAGTACGGGGCTGAATACGGCATCTAGCGCAATCTGATCGTCGTGTAAACGGTTTTCGCCAGCTTCTTCGATCGTCATATAACCACGGCCGCTATCAACTACTAAATCCATGTTCAGAGTCTTTTTAGGATCATCAATCGTAGCAATTATTTGGTCGGGGTTAGCAATTTCTACCCCAGCAACTAATTTGATATCTTTGGCGGTCACTACACCTGCGCCCTTTTTTTCTAGATGTAATTGTACTGGTTCATCACTGTCGCTGCTAAAGTAAATGTTCTTTAGGTTTAGCATAATATCTACAACATCTTCTTTGACGCCCGGGATAGTTGTGAATTCGTGCGTCGCGCCTTCGACTTTAAAAGCTGTTATGGCCGCACCGCGAATGCTTGAAAGTAGCACTCGGCGCAAACTGTTGCCTAAGGTGTTACCATAGCCATAATGCAAAGGCTTGATCACAAAAGTCGCGCTTGTACCACTGTGGTCTACGATGTCGGCTAGTAATGGATTGCTAATTTGTTTTGTCATTTGTTGCTCCTTTAGCGTGAGTAGTACTCAACGATTAATTGCTCATCAATGCCCACCTCGGCTTCTTCGCGCTTCGGTAGCCCCGTTATATCAATCTTCATTTTGGCCGGATCGGCTTTTAGCCAACTAATTACACCAGGGTTAGCATCGGCCACAATAGTTTTTAAGTTAGTAAAATAACCAGATTTTTGACTTTTTGGCCTAACTTCTAGCACGTCACCAGCTTTTAAGCGAATCGATGGCACATCAATGCGTTTGCCATTTAGTGTAAAGTGACCGTGGCTGACCAGTTGCCTGGCAGCTTGGCGACTGGTGGCAAAACCAGCCCTAAACACGGTGTTATCGGCACGCTGTTCTAGGAAAACCAATAGGTTTTCACCGGTCGAACCAGTCTTACGACCGGCTTCACGGACTAAATTAGCAAATTGTTTTTCGAGTAGGCCATAAATCCGCTTTACTTTTTGCTTTTCACGCAATTGCTGGGCATATAGGCTTTGTTTACCCTGCCGGCCGTGAGCGTGTTGCCCAGGAATACCACTCTTACGAGCCATAATTTTATGAGCTTTCGGATGCAAAGCATAGCCTTCACGACGTGATTGTTTGACAATTGGGACAGCGCTGCGAGCCATTATGATCTCCTCACTCTCTTAGCTCGCACACCACCGTGCGGCACTTTAGTTACATCTTTTATACTATTAATATTTATACCTAGGTTAGTCAGAGCACGAATAGCGGCGTCACGACCCAGGCCAATGCCCTTTACAAAGACATCTACCGAACTTAAGCCATAGCCGTTTTTAGCAGCTTCGGCGGCTTTTTCGGCCGCTACCTGAGCGGCATAAGCCGTACCTTTTTTACTACCACGAAAACCGCAAGCCCCAGCGCTAGCCGCGACTAATACATTACCGCCCTTGTCGGCAAAAGTGATGATAGTATTGTTAAATGTGGCCTGGACATGCATTTGTCCGGCTGGTACAGATCGTTTCTTAGTCTTTTTCTTCTCTGCCATATTATCCTTTTAGGTCTTACTTGCTGCCTTTGGTTGAGCACCACCTACAGCGACACCCCTACCTTTACGCGTTCGAGCATTAGTGCGAGTGCGTTGACCACGAACTGGTAGTCCGACGCGATGCCTAGTACCACGATAAGATTGAATGTCACGTAAACGTTTAATGTTATTTGTAACAGTGCGGCGTAAATCGCCTTCGACAATATGACTTTTATCGATAACAGCATTTATTTTTTGTTCATCAGCAGCAGTTAAATCTTTGACACGGGTAGTTGGTTCAATCTTGGCTTCGGCTAAGATTTTGTTAGCCGTTGTGTGACCAATGCCATAAACATAGGTAAGAGCAATCTGAACTTGCTTGTCGGTGGGGATAGAAATACCAGAAATTCTTGCCATATTTAACCTTGCCTCTGCTTGTTGCGCGGTTTTCGCTTATTAATAACACGAAGCCGACCCTTGCGGCGTACTAGGATATCATCAGGACTGATTTTTTTGACGCTTGCGCGTACTTTCATGGGGATCTCCCTACACCCTATTAATTAATCTTTTAAGCGGAAGCTGATTCTGCCCTTAGTCAGATCGTAAGGAGTCAACTCGACTTCCACTTTATCACCAGGCACTAATCTGATGTAATTCTTGCGCATTTTACCAGATATGTGGGCGATAATTGTATGGCCATTCTCTAATTCAACCTTAAACTGAGTGTTAGGCAGAGCCTCTAGCACCTTACCTACTAGTTTAATTACTTCTTTTTGATTAGCCATAAACTACAATTATGGATTATATACATATCGCAAACAAATGTAAAGGGTTTTATAGGGGGATTTTTAGATGATTTTGTTGAGTTTTCCACAGGCTTTGGTAATTCAACGAAGTGAGCCAAGAAAAAGTTTACTTTTTCTTGAGAGCGAGGCAGAATTCGCAACAGTTTTTTACAAAGACTGTTGACTTTATATTGCGCTTATGCTATACTGTGAGATAATAAGGGCTTTTTTACCCTATTTTAGTACCGCACGTAGCATTACTCTGGCATCGTAGGTAGCTTGGCTATTTATCCAGTTACCGGTGCAGGTAATCAAGTTTAGGCCTTCTTTGCCTGGTTCGGCCGATACCGTCATGCTGCCCATATACGCGCTAGCTTCTTTAACCTTCATAATTTTGGTATCGGCGACCTGGTAAGTGAACATCTCGCCGTCACCGCGTTCGACCACTATTTCATCCCCAACAGCCAAGGTATCCAAATGTTTAAAAACTCCATCCATGGTCGGACCACCGTTATGGCCATCCATTAACATAACACCGCCCCGGCCCGGCAAACCGCTGGCATTATACCAACCAACATCAAAAATGTTTAGCGGCGTGCCAAGTTCGTTGTTTTTTTCGATTCCAACCGGTAAGATGCGAGCGTTTTTGATACCAAGTTTCGCAATCGATAAATAACGTGGGCGATCTGGCGCCACTGTATAGTCAGTTTTTTGTTTATCGGTTATGATGGTTTCGTCGACGTCAGTTCTAGCCTGAACTAGTTGTTGACGTGCCGGTCGATTTTTCGACATATGATATTCGTTGTATAGTACGATACCAAGTGATACAAATAAAGCTAACAGCAGCGCGCCAATTATAATCTCTACGGCTAACTTTAGTTTGCGGGGTTTTCGACGAGTTTTCATTTATTGGTAATCGTCGTAAGTTATCATTAACGAACGAGAATTGAGCTGCCTTAGGCCTTCTAGCGCAACAGTAACAACGATCAATAAACCGGTGCCACTGATTGATAAGTTACTATTTTGAATGCCAGCGAAAGTATACATCAAATAATCAGCCACAAACGGCATTATAGCGATAAAGCCTAATGCCAAAGAACCAAGTAGGGTCAAACGATTCACAATACTGGTTAGGTATTGTTCGGTCTTTTTGCCGGGGCGCACGCCCTCGATAAAGCCACCTTGTTTTTGTAGATTATCGGCGATTTCGTTGGCATTAAAGATAATACTGGTGTAAAAGTAGGTGAAACCGACCACTAACAAGAAATACGCCACTGGGTAAATAAAGGCTGTCCAGTTACCACCTGTAAATGACCCCGGGCTAGGGGCTTTAAACCAAGTTATCAAGTTGGTTGCTAATCCCGGCATTTTACCAGCCGACTTTAATATTTGGCCGACAAAAGCCGGCAAACTTAGGAAAGCCACCGCAAAGATAACCGGTACTACACCAGCCGCAATGAGTTTAAGTGGCAAGATACTTTTAACCCCACCATAACTACTATTACCATGTACGCGTTTGGCATAGTTAATAGTAATTACACGCTGAGCTTCGTTAACTTTAACTAATAGGTATAACAGTAGCACCGAGGCCACCGCCAGAGCAGCTATAACTGCCAATATTAACGGGTTGATTGGTATATAGATCCCAAGTAGATGCCAACCACCGGCAGAAGTGTCCATTAAGGCCGAGCCTAGTGTACTGACCGTAGTTGGCAATTGGCTAATAATACTAGCAAAGATGACCATACTAATACCGTTGCCAATACCTTGTTCGGTGATTAATTCACCTAACCACATTAAGACAATCGATCCAGCCGACATGGCCGTAATTGCTACCACCCAGTCCATAGTGGTGGTGCTATCTAGTGTGGCGCTATTACCAGCTAGAACTGATTGACGCAAAATAAAGATGTAAGCAATTGCCTGCAAAATAGCTAGTGGTACAGCTATCATACGAGTCCATTGGTTAATTTTGCGGCGACCAGATTCACCATCGTTGTTGAGTTCTTCTAATTTTGGCACAGCTTTCGTTAGTAGCTGTGTGATAATCGACGCCGTGATGAATGGGCTTAAGCCTACTAGAATAATAGAGAATTTAGTTAAAGCGCCACCCGAAATCAAGTTCATAAACCCACCTAAATCGGTGCTATTGACTACACTGTCGACTATTTCTTTAAACTTGGTTGGTTCAGCTAAAGGTACCGGCACATGGGCTAAAAAGCGATAAACGACCACTATACCAAGCACTATTAACACGCGCTTGAGCATGTCTTTATTTTTCAGGCTTTTTAAAACCATTTTCCACTGCATATATTACTATTATACCTTACTTAGCTTGGTTTTCGACGGCTTTTTTACGCTGCGGTACGGGTGTTTCGATAAATTCACCGCCAGCTTTTTGAATAGCCTCTATAGCGGATTTGCTAGCGGCTTGAGTTTTAAGTACCACTTTTTTAGTTAAATTACCACGTAGGATAACCTTCACCTTCACGTACGGCGAAGTTATGTAGTGATTTTCGGCTAGGTAAAAGTTATCAACCGAACTTGACATATCATTTAAATGGTCTAAATAAACTACTTCGGCCTTTGCGCGAGCTGATTTAAAACCTTTTAATTTTGGCACGGCTTGCATAATAGCTCGTTGGCCGCCCATAAAACCCGGGCGTAATTTTTTACCAGTGCGAGATTTTTGCCCTTTGGTACCGCGACCAGCGGTTTTACCGCCACCAGCACTAATACCACGACCGACCCGTTTGCGATCTTTGTTAGCTGTAGTGTTCAATTCATGATACTTCATTATTTATCCTCCTGTTTTGGAGTTCTAGGTTTAGCGTTTAACCATTTATCGCGCGGGACTAGCTGTTGTAAAGCCTCAACCGTAGCGTAGGCTATGTTAACTTTATTAGTACTGCCAAGCGATTTAGACAGTAGGTTCTTGATACCAGTTAAACCGATAATGGAACGAACCACACCGCCAGCAATAATACCAGTACCTTCGCTGGCTGGTTTTAATAGCACGTTAGCGCCACCAAATTTAACCTGCACATCATGGGGAATGGTATCATTTTCAATCACGATTGTGACGATATTTTTGCGGGCAACACTAGCGGCTTTAGTAATCGCGGTAGTGACATCCGCACCCTTAGATACACCAATACCAATTTTATCTTTACCATTACCAACCGCAACCAACGCCTTAAAACGAAAACGTCTACCACCTTTAACGACACGTGCGACGCGGTCAATATTAATAGTTAGTTCTTCAAACTCCTTTTTCTCTGGAGCTGGTCGTGCGTTACGATTTCTATCGAATTTTTCTGGCATTTAAAACTCCAATCCCGCTTTACGCGCATTTTCGGCAAAAGCGTGCAAACGTTTAGCATATTTACGACTACCACGATCTAACACTACTTTGGTAATTTTTGCTTTTTTGGCTTTAGCACCAATGTCGATACCAACGCCAGCGGCTTTATCGGTTTTTGTGCCGGTTAACTTACTGCCAACCGAGGTAGCAGCGACCAATGTGGTATGTTTGGTGTCATCAATCATTTGTGCCGAAATGTGTAAATTACTAATTTTAACACTCAAGCGCGGGCGCTCTGACGTACCTTTAACCTTACCACGCACCCGTTTAGCACGCAGTTTTTGGTTGGTCTTCTTTCTTTGCTGTTCGCTCATTACTTACCTGCCTTTCCAGCCTTACGCAAAATTACTTCGTCGGCGTATTTTATACCTTTACCTTTGTACGGTTCTGGTTTCTTTAGGGCTCGTATTTCGGCGGCTACTTGGCCGACTTGTTGTTTATCGATACCACTTACCGTAATCGTCATTTTGTTGGTTTCCAAATTAACACCAACTGGCGCTTTGTACTTAACTGGGTGGCTAAAGCCTAGGCTCATTTCGATATCTTGCCCACCACCATTTAGACGAAAACCAACACCGTTAATTTCTAGCTTTTTCTCAAAGCCTTTGGTCACACCAATCACCGCGTTATTTAATAGTGATCGCTGCAGGCCGTGTTTAGCTTTACTGTCCGCCTCGTCGTTTGGTCGCGATACCACAATTTGATTATCTTTGACTTCTACCTTAATAGCTGGTAAATGTGGAACACTAAGTTCACCTTTTGATCCAACGACTGCTATATTATCGTTGTCGACCGTGATTGTCACACCAGCTGGAATGTCAATTGGTAGTTTTCCGATTCGACTCATACTCCCCCTTTAATATACCTTTACTAATATTTCGCCGCCTAAACGTAGCTTTTTGGCTTCTTGACCCGAAACTACGCCCTTGCTGGTGCTGATTAACACCATGCCGCGGCCTTGTTTGACTTTTGGAATGTCATCGGCACTAACATACATGCGACGACCGGGCTTGCTCATACGTGTAATTTCGGTTATCACACTGTTAGCCCCTGGTTTATTGATAGTTATATGCAAAATATCACGCGGTTTGGCTGACTCTACTGTAAAATTATCAATGTATTTAGCTTTTTGTAGCTGCTTTAATATAGCCTGCTTGATCTTGCTAGAAGGAACAGTAACTTCATGTTTACCAACCGCTGCTGCGTTACGAATACGGGTGATCAAATCTGCTATTGGGTCTGTTGATTGTATTGACATATGCTCCTCCTTTCTACCAACTTCCTTTAGTTATACCTGGTATTTCACCATTTGACGCTTTTTCACGAAAATTAATACGATCTAAGCCAAAACGACGCATATAGGCACGCGGCCGGCCGGTTAATTTATCACGATTTTTAAGCCGGGTTGGGGAAGAATTGCGTGGCAGTTTCTGTAGGCCTTCTTGATCGCCCATCAACTTTAACTCGTTGCGTTTAGCTGCATATTTGTCATGCATTCGGCGACGTTTTTCGTCCCTTGCGACTGCTGATTTTTTAGCCATTACTTTTTCTCCTCTCTTTCGAACGGCAAGCCGAATTTTTCTAGCAACAACTTGCTACTTAAAGCGCTGCCATTTTTGATTACGAATGTAATTTCCATACCATGCGACGTTAAAGTGTCTTCAAAACTTAATTCCGGAAAAATTGATTGTTCGGTTATACCCAAACTATAGTTACCTTGTGCATCGAAAGCATTTAATTTAACACCGTGAAAATCACGAACATGTGGCAACGATACGTTAATAAACCGGTCTAAGAATTCGTACATTCGAGCCCCGCGCAAAGTGGTCAATACCCCAACCGGGCTACCCATACCTTTGCGGATTTTAAAACTAGCAATTGATTTTTTTGGCTTACGTTCAACTGCAATTTGCCCAGTGACCTTCGCCACGTTGTTTTTAACAGTCTCTAAATGATGCTTATCGTCTTTTTTCTTGCCTGTGCCTACGCTTACCATAATCTTTTCTAATTTTGGTACTTGATGAACGTTAGCTAAGTCTAGTTCTTTTTTAAGTTCAGCCACTAACTTATCGCTATAAAGGACTTTGAGGCGTGGTACGTATGTAGTTTTATTTGCCATTCTTGATCTCCTTGTTGTTCATTTGCCGGGCAACCCGAACAGTTTTACCATCGGACTTAACATAGCCAACACGACTAGTTTTGTTAGATTTAGTATCAACAACTAGCGCTAGTTTTGATAGGCTAATCGGCACATGAATATCTTTCTTGCCACCTTTAGGGTTCAAGCGACTCGGCTTAACGCGACGAGATTTAATACCAACACCTTCGACTAGGGCTGCCTTTTTAGCTGGCAAAACACCCAAAACCTTACCAACCGTACCCTTATTATCGCCGCTGATAATCTTTACCATGTCACCAACTCGAATTCTTTTAATGCTCATTATAATACCTCCGGCGCAAGGCTAATTATTTTAGTGTAGCCAAGATCACGCAGCTCGCGCGGTACAGGCCCAAAAACACGTGTCGCTTTTGGCGTTTTATCGTCGTTTATAATTACAGCAGCGTTATCATCAAAAGCAATCGTGCTGCCGTCTTTACGACGAATTTTATCAACTGTTCGTACTACCACTGCTTTAACAACAGTTTTCCGTTTAACATTACCGGTTGGGCTAGCTTGTTTTACGGTCGCCACAATAATATCGCCAACCCGAGCATAACGTCGACGAGTACCGCCTAGTACCCGAATGCACAAAATCTCTTTTGCGCCGCTGTTATCGACAACTTTCAGCCTGCTTTCCTGAGTTATCATTCTTTAGCCTCCTTGGTGGCGCTTGGCTTATGCGGGACAACCGATGGTTCTTCGTCGGTTTTACGTATATTCTGTTTAACCTCTTTTTCTGGTACTTGGGCTGCTTCTACTTCTTCTTTAACTTCAACCACACTCCGGGCTTTTTTGAGAATTTTATCTAATGTCCAAGTTTTCGTTTTAGAAATTGGACGAGATTCGACAATTTGCACACTATCACCCGATTTCGCTTCATTTTTAGCATCATGTGCTACATATTTACGAGTTTTAGTGTACTGTTTACGATACAGTGGATGTGTTTCACGGCTAACAACCGTTACAGTTATAGTTTTATCACGCTTATCAGAGGTAACAGTACCAATTAATGTGTGTGCCATTTTACTTTTCCTCCTTTTTACCCGACGTCGGCTTTGGTTCGGCAGAGTCAGCTGCTTCGGCTGCGCCTTTTCCTTTATTACTATTTAGTTTAGTTAACAGTCGTGCGATATCCTTTTTTAAATTCTTGATAGCACGAGGATTCTGTAATTCACCAGCCGCTAAAGATTTTTTAGCTTCAATTAAATCTAGCTGTTTGCTTAATAATTGTTCTTGTAGAGTGCCTGGCTGTTTTTTAACAGTTGTTACTTTTTTATCTGCCATTATGCTACCTCTCGCTTAATAAATTTGGTTTTGACCGGTAATTTGTGCCCTGCCAAACGCATAGCTTCGCGAGCTTTTTCTTCATCAATTTCGGCCATTTCAAACATTACTGTACCAGCTTTAACCTTAGCCACGTAAAAAGCTGGCTCGCCCTTGCCACTACCCATTTTTACGTCTAGCGGCTTTTTAGTAACTGGTGTATGGGGAAAGATACGAATCCAGATTTTACCGCCACGTTTCACATAACGTGTCATTGCTTGACGAGCGGCTTCAATTTGTCGGCTCGTCACTCGTTCGTTATCTAGGCTCATCAGCCCATAAGTACCAAAAGCAACAGTAGTGCCACGGGTAGCTACGCCATCATTTTTGCCCTTGCGGACTTTACGATGTTTAGACTTTTTTGGTAACAAAATCGCCATACTAACGCCTTTCCCCCTTATAAATCCAAACTTTAACACCAATAATACCAGCCGGGGTTTGTGCCCGAGCATTGTTAAAGTCAATATCGGCGCGCAAAGTGTGCAGTGGCACCGAGCCTTCGTTAACTTTTTCGGTTCGAGCCATTTCGGCGCCATTTAAACGACCTGCTACTTGAATACGCACGCCTTTAGCGCCAGCTTGCATAGTGTTAGCAGCTGCCATTTTTATAGCTCGCCTGAAGTTCATGCGTTTTTCTAGCTGGTGGGCGATGTTTTCGCTAACTAATTTAGCAGACAGCTCTGGTTTTTTAACTTCGTCAATATTAATGCGTACTGGTTCATCTACAATTTTTTCGAGTGATTTTTTCAGTTCAGCTACACCGGCGCCACCTTTACCGATCACCACACCAGCTTTGGCAGTCTTGATAGTCACAGTTATTAGGTTAGGTGAACGTTCAATATCGATACGATCAATCGTTGGGCGCGATTTAAATCTTTCTTCTATAAGTTTACGAATATTAATATCTTCGACTAGCCATTTGCTGAAATCTTTTTTACGTGCAAACCACTTTGACTTCCAGTTTTTATCGATCTGCAAGCGAAAACTAATTGGATTAACTTTCTGCCCCATATTATTTATCCTCGGCTTTCTTTGGTTTACTTTCACCCTGTTTAGGATCAACCTTTGGTGTTGCTTTCTTAACTTTTTCGTTACCTTCTACAACTACCAAAATATTGCTCATCTTTTTGGCAAAAGGTAATGCCCGGCCGCGTGAAGCTGGTTTGTAACGGCGCAAACGACTCCCAGCTGTGACAGAAATAGTTTTAATCGTGATTGTCTTAGTGTCAATACTAGCTACATTCAATAAATTAGCTTTGGCGCTTTCTATTGCTTTTTTGACAGCACCAGCAGCACGCCTAGGGGTGTTATCTAAAATAGTCAGCGCATCGGCCACGCTACGCCCGCGCACCAAAGCTGCAACAACGCTAACTTTACGTGGAGCTAGCCCAACTTCTTTAATATATGCTCGTTTTTCTACTACAGCCATTACTTTTTCTTCCCGCCATGCTTCCTAAACTTACGGGTTGGGCTAAATTCACCTAATTTATGACC
>WRFU01000023.1 GCA_009778675.1 Candidatus Saccharimonadota bacterium | reverse complement strand
GGGTAAAAATCCAAAAACTGGCGAAGAAGTCGAACGTCAGCCCGAAGATAGTCAACCACTGGCAGCACTGGCCTTTAAAATTGCCACTGATCCATTTGTTGGTAAACTAATATTTATCCGTGTTTATTCGGGCAAAATTAAAGCCGGTAGTTATATATTAAATACTACTACTGGCAACAAAGAACGCGTTGGCCGTTTGGTGCGAATGTTCGCCGATAAACGCGAAGATATCCAAGAAATTGGCGCGGGCGATATTGCCGCTGTAGTTGGGTTAAAAGATACCACCACTGGTACAACTTTGTGTGATGTGGTGCACCCAGTGCAATTAGAAGCCATTACTTTTGCTGAACCGCCAGTTAGTATTGCAGTCGAGCCAAAAACTAAATCTGACCAAGAAAAAATGGCTTTGGCGCTGCAGCGTTTAACCGAAGAAGATCCGACTTTTAGGGTGCATACCGACGAAGAAACCGGCCAGACTATTATGAGTGGTATGGGTGAATTGCACCTGGACATTTACATTGATCGCATGAGGCGCGAATTTAAAGTAGAGGCCAACATTGGTGAGCCCCAAGTGGCTTACCGCGAAACGATTCGCGGCACTAGCGAAGCCCAGGGCAAGCACATTAAGCAATCTGGCGGTCGCGGTCAGTACGGTGATGTTTGGGTTCGTTTTGAACCGAACGAAGCCGGCAAGGGTTTTGAATTCTTTGATGAAATTAAAGGTGGTGTGGTACCACAAGAGTATCGTAAACCGGTCGAACAGGGTATTAGAGAAACTCTAAATGGCGGTGTGATCGCTGGCTACCCAGTGGTCGATATTAAAGCCACGTTGTACGATGGTAGTTATCACGATGTTGATAGTAGCGAGCTGGCCTTTAAATTGGCCGGTAGTTTGGCCACCAAAGAGGGTATTAAAAAGGCTAAGCCAATCTTGCTTGAACCAGTTATGCGGGTAGAGGTTACCACGCCCGAAGAGTTTATGGGCGATGTGATTGGCGACTTAAACAGCCGACGTGGCCGCATAGAATCGATGGACGATCTTAGCGGTGGCGCGAAGTTAATTATTGCCTGTGTACCACTAGCTAATATGTTTGGTTATACCAATGATCTTCGCAGTATGTCCCAAGGCCGCGCAGCCAGTAGCATGGAACTAGCCCAGTACGAAGAAGTTCCACCAAACGTCGCCGAAGAAATCATTGCCAAGCGCAATAAATAGTAATTCTTTGTTTTGCAATAGCCCTATAAAGGTTTAAGTGTAATAAACCCGCTCATCATACTGGATCGCCCCGTGTGTCATCCTGAGCTTGTTTCAGGATCTAGGTTCGTACCAACTAGACAAGCCACAAGACTGTCTTGTGGCTATGCGTAGGGGTTAGGGTGCTTTTGGCTTGACAGAATTAGCAATCTGTGCTACACTGTAAGTATAACCGCATGCGGTGTAATTTTGTTATTGCCTGCATGCAGGCATATTTTTGCTTTCGTACAGTAGTGAGTCCACTATAATAGCGATAATCCTCGCATAGTACGTCATTACGTGACAATGGATGGGTCATTTTGGTATTTTGGGTATCGACAAATCGAGTACGATATTTATGTACCCGATGCCGAGGCGTATCGCAGCCCGCCGGCTAACAGTATGTGGCCGTAAGCCATTTTTTGCCGCCTAAGCACAATTGAGAGAAACATAAGATCCCCGCGCCTAACAACGCGGGGTTCTTTATTATACCATAAACCTACCGTTTTCAAGGACGGACGTTGAAAACGGTAGAAATATTGCATAGTATTAATTTACCAGTTGGTAGTTGAGTGAAGAGCCACATAACTGCCACCTTCTTCGGCCTCCGCTCAAATATACTTAATATCGTCTTGGTTGTATACTACGTTTATGAAACTAGGTGTAGCTAGGGAGCGCTATAACCATCGGCAGGTAATAACTAGATTTGTAGTGGTGGCTCTGCTGGCGCTGATGATTATTACGGGTGTTGTGTGCCTGGCGATTCGCCTTAATAAGCCAGCAGATAAACCAAAAGCCGTTAGCCAAACCAAAATTGTGCCTAAACCAAATAATGATTGCCACACTAAATATTGTGTCGCTATTACCGTTAATGGTGATTTATTATTTCATCCGGGCTTATGGAACCAATTTCGCACTGCCAATGGTTTTGATTTTACGGAACTATTTGCAGCAATGGGCGCTTATTACACCAAAGATGATATAAATATTTGTAATTTTGAAACACCAATTGCGCCAGATGGCGGACCGTATACTGGCTACCCGGTGTTTGCAATTCCACCCCAAGTAGTCGATTATGCCACTAAGGCTGGTTACGATGTTTGTACCACCGACACTAATCATAGTTTTGACCAAGGCACGGTTGGCATTAATCGATTGATAGACCGGCTTGACTCGGCTGGCATCAAACACGTTGGCACCTATAAAACTCAGCAAGATAGTGAAAAGCCACTAATAATCAAGGCCAAAGATGGTAAACTGGCATTAATTACGGGTACGGTTAGCCTAAATGGCGAAGTAGCCGATTATGATTGGCAAGTCGATAGGATGCGTGATGATGATATGCATGATCAAGACGTAGCTCGAGTAATTGCTTTGGCTAAACAAGCCAAGGCACAGGGGGCGGTGGTGGTGTTGCAGCTACATTCGTTGCAAGAATATATTACTTATGCCGATAGCTGGCAGGTTAGCATCGCCCACGAATTGGCTGCTACGGGTTTATTTGATTTTATATATTTTCATGGATCACACTCGGCACAACCAATCGAGAAATACGATGGCGTTTATATTGCTTACGGTGTGGGCAACACTGTCACAGAATCAGCACCACCTGAACGCGTGGTGAATAATCAGGGACTAACGCTAAGGGTGTTATTTAGTAGTATAGATAGTAGAGCTTGGAAAGTACAAAAAATAGCTTGGCTGGCTACGAGTAATGTCAAAAATGGACAATATCGCTGGTGTCCGCTGGTAGATAGTGCTAGCCCTTGTATTTCGTCAGAACAAGATACAGCAATAAGAAATAGGATAAATAATGTGTTGCATTCTATGAATGTCGGCGTGGATGATAAAGTTGTTGTGCCTTGGAGCTTGTAGCCATGAATAGTTTGTGTTACTATCCCAACTAGAAGATATACAAAGGATTTGTATGGTTAAAAAACAGAAAGAAACTAAAAAATTTACTAATCGTAGGAGTGAGCAAGATTTAGATTTAGAAAAAAAGCCAGCTATGTTTTGGGCGATCGTGGCGCTAGTGGTGCTAGTCGTAGTGATTGGTTGCGGTGTAGCGCTATGGGCTACTAAGGGCGAAACCAGCGATACTAAAAAAGACACTAATACCACCCAAACCAAGCCTAAAGAAGAAAAACCTGTCGCTAAAGAGCCAGAGACTCCACAAGAAGACACTAATCAGCCCGAAACCAGCGCTAAAATTACCGAAGTTACCACGACTGTATCACCGAGCCAGTCGGGCTATTTAGTTATAAAACAGTGGGGTATAGCCTATAAAATTCCACAGGGGTTTAATGATATCGCTTTTTGGCTAGAATCGCAGGGTAGCATGAATAACATCCTATTCTTTGCCGATGGCGTGGACAGCGATTGTCCAATTGGTGGTAAGGTTGTGCAATCATCAACCGTAAGCAGCACGTCGACCCAGGGTTTTAAGGTTGGTGATATGTATTATTTTATCGAAAAAGTTGATGGCACATGCAACAGTAAATGGGCAGATGCCGTGTGGCAAATGGTTCAAAATCCGGTTGGCGTGGTACAATAATAAGCATAAGCGAAAGAGTGTATGAGTAAAGATTATATAAATTTGGGCAAACCAAAAAACGGCTGGAAAAAAGTCGGCATCATAATGCTGGTGTTATTGATTGTTTCCGCTGGTGCTACTGGCTACAGCCTGTATCAGTACATTAACCAGAAAGGTCAGCTAAACGACAAGCAAACTGCTTTAGATAAAGCTAACGCTGATTTGAAAACCACGCAAAATAAACTTAAAAAAGCCGAACAAAGTCTAGCGGATACTACAGGTAACACATCAAATACTAGTAGCGCGAATAGTAATAGCAGTTATTTAGTTATAAAAGAGTGGAATATTAAGTATAAAATTCCAGATGGTATATCAACTCCAACCTATAGTTTTGACCTAGGAACGGAGCCTGGCACGTTAGATAGTAATAGCCTAACTGTCACATCTGGTGACGCGAATGTAGGGGTCGTTAGATCTAGCAATAAGGTAACACCAATGACTGGAAATTACGGCCAAGCTGTAATTCAGTTCGGAGCATACTGGTATGTGGTTAGTGGCGGCCAAATAAATTCTACCGACAGCACAGCACCTGTTGTTAATAAATTGCTTGAGATGGTTAAGAATCCCATAAAAGTTTAAATATAAGGAGACAACATGCCAACCAACAAAAAACCAACTAAACCACACATGTGCCCGTACAAAATAGCCACGGTTATTTTGGGTGGCATTGTGATCATTCTGGCGCTTAGCCTAGCATCTTCGATAGCCTTAAACATTGATTATAAAGGCATGAGAACCAATAGTTCTAAATCTCACTATTACAAAAATAACAAAAAAGATAAAGATTATAATTGTGTCGCCGAACCAGGTGAAATGGTCAACGTCGATACTTGCATGAAAGATAAGGATTAAACTATGGATGGCCAAAGTTATATCAGTTTGGATAATAAAAAGCCAAAGAATAAATGGAAGATTGTTGGGATTATCTTTATCATCCTGGCTTTGCTACTTGGTGGCGCTGGCGGGTTTATTGCCTATAAATTCTTGAATCAGAAAGATGAGCTAGATAGTAAACAAACTGCTTTAGATAAAGCAAAAGCGGATCTTAAAATCGCGCAAAATAAAGAGGCCGAAGATAATACCACGGTTGCTGAAACAGAAAGTGCTAATTATTTAACGATCAAAGAGTGGGGCATTAAGTTTAAAATTCCAGATACACTTAAAAACGTCACATATACAATTACTGGTGATAGCGCTTTAGTGGTTGCTGCCAATAATCCAAGTAAACTTACGCCGTTTACTGGGTATGCATGTAGCGGACAGAAATCAAATGCCGCAATTGCAAGATCTAAACAAGACGATATTACAGTAAATGGAAATAAAATGTCATCGGTTAAGATTGGTGATTATTATTACGCTGTTACAGGCAGACAGCAAAGTATGACTTGCGGCGACACGACTCAAAATAGTGAAGATGAATTTGCTTTCAATATTATAACTGCCAACATTGTATTTATGGTGGGTAACCCGCAAGCGGTTTAAGGAGTAAAGATGGATGATCAAAACTACATTAACTTAAATAATAAAAAGCCGCGTAATAAATGGAAAGCTGTTGGTATGATCTTTATAATTCTAACGTTATTATTCGGTGGCGCTGGTGGATTCTTGGGCTATGCATTAATGCAGAAAAAGAATGATTTAGATTCAGCTAACAAGAATCTTAAAGACGTCAAAGCCCAGTTGGCCACCGCTAAGACTGATCTAGCTAATGCCAAAAAGCAAAATTCAACTGAAGAAAGTACTAATAATTCAGCAAATTATCTAACTGTAAAAGAATGGGGGATTAAGTTTACAATTCCAGATGGACTAACTGGCCTAAAATATACGATTTCAAACGATAATCTAGAATTTAATACAGATAAAGTGGCGGCTTATGGTGGTATCTGCGCAACCGACGGTGTCGTTGGTATAATTCATCGTTCTAACGTTTCTAATGAACAACAGCCTGGTGAAGGTAACCAGCTTAATGTCGCAGCTATTAACGGTTACTATTTCTATCTAGCTAGCCCGCAAGCATCGTGTACTACCGATACAACTGGCGCTCAATTGCAACTAGACACCTTCCAACTGATTAAACAATTAGCTGATACCATTCAGAAATCTTAGAATTCACCTTTTAAAAAGCGTTTCCGTTTTTCTTCGGGCATTCTTTCAATGGCATAACGTAACGTGGTACGTGGCATATCGTGGTAGTGTTGTTTTATAAAATCTTCAACTATTTGCTCGTCAATTCGCTTGTAAATCTCGCGCAACATCCAACCGGTGGCTTTGTGAATTAAATCTTCTTTGTCATTTAATAGTTTTTCGACAATCGTTAAAGCTGGCTCAACCTCGCCGTTTTTAATAAAGTAAAAACTAGCTAACATGGCAACGCGACGATTCCACAACAGTGGTGAACTCGTTAACTTTATTATTCGCGGTAATTCTTCGCGGTGGTCAAATACATAACGCCCAACGATACCTGGTGCGGAAAGATCCACTAAATCCCAGTTATTTATAAATTGGGTATTATCCAGGTACAGGTTGTAGATTTGTCCGCATTCATTACCATTCCAAATACTCACACTGTCATCCTGAACTTGTTTCAGGATCTTGAGGCCAGATTCCGAAACAAGTTCGGAATGACGACTGGACCTACCCATCTTATTAGCCTTTTTGTATTTTTCAACCAATATCAACAGCGCCACCATCCGTTCTTCGTGCCATGGGCTATGCAACAACTCTTCCACATCTTTCAAGGCCATTCCTTGAAATTGTTTGGCAACTTTGCGGCTGTCAGGCATAACCACGCCCAAAAATTTGTCGCCTTCGCCATATTGCCCCGGCCCGGTTTTAAAAAAGTATGGCAAAAACTCGGCCTTTCCGGGGTTAATATAAGTCCTAAGTTCAGCTTTTAAACTTTCTAAATCCATGTGTCTATTATATCAAAACGTGCATTTCTTGATTCTGGCCGATTGGACTGAGAAATGGTTTAAAAACGCTTGTGCATATACAGAAGAGGAGTTATAATGAACTCATATACGTAAGGAGTTATACCGATGGATGACAGTCTAGATAGTTTTATTGATGACATATTAAAAGCTAAAGGTATGGATCAAGCATTAGGAGACGTGTATAAAGAACTTCATGCAGATATGAAAACACGAGCATTAGACCAGATAGACAGAGCTATTTTGGATGCGATGCCAGAGGACAAGCTTAATGAGATGAATGGCTTGCTAGACAAAAACCCAGACGCTTCTGACGAAGATGTGCAGCAAGTTATTCAAAACTCTGGCATAGACGTAGCTCAGATTACTGCCATGACACTTCTCAGGTTTCGCGGATTATACCTTGGAGACGCTACTGTAGACGAAGGAACAGTTGATGGCCGAAAGAGCACCTAGCGATCAGTATAGTGAGGCCGATATTGATAGTGACGGCGAAGCACTAGATATTGATGGTGTACCCCAAAAATTAGAGGGTGAATCTGATGAGGATCATCAACAGCGAGTAGCAGAATATGAGTCTGCAATAGAAAAGAAAGAACAGCTAACTCCGGAACAGAAGTTTGCGTTTGCCTACCGTGATTTACGTGCGGCTAAGTCTAGCTACGAGCACGACTTAGCAAGGGAGCTTAATCTAGACAGGAACAACGGTCTAAACCCAGACGACGTCAAGGCAGAAGTGCTCAAGACATCGGTGGGGGCCGATTACATAAAAGCTGAGCAGATATTTGACAACCAAGCACGGGAAACTGTATTACGGAGTCGGACTGGCAAGAAGGTTGAGTTTTACCTTAATTATATGAAGCAACAGCTAGAGTCTAACATGCGTGCTGTTGCTAGCGATAGCACTCTTAATCAGGAAGAAAAATTGGATAGGATAAAAGCATTAAAAGAATCAGTTAAAGATGAAATCGAAAGAGCTGATGAGAGGCTAGAAAAACTAATCAGAGTGGCAAAAGAAGGTGCACCTGATAATTATCGTATACATAAAAATGAATTAAAAGATATCGATACCGACACTAGTGATATTGCTAATCCTGGTTCATCGCAATCTGAAGTGGCAGATAATTACCGAGGGGTCGGCCAATGGATGGATATCAAAGGCGGGGGGGGTCACATCCGGCACATACTGAAAATATGCCACCTATACAAGATACTGAAAAGCCAGATGGCGAATCCACAGATGAGTCGTCGGCTGAAGATGATAAAACGTTTGCAGAGCGCTATGGCTTTGATCCCGATAATTTGCGTACGGTTCTAGTCGATCAAACTATTGATGGGCGTAATTTTGCACGGGACTATGCAGACCACCGCTTGGATAAAGAGCTCGGCGAGACAAAAGGTTTTCGTGGTAAGCTGGCAAAGATATGGAAGGGTAATTATGCTAAAGAGTATTATCGTCAGAAATATACCCGCGAAGCTATGCAAGACATAGCAGGCCTGCAAAATATCTATGCTATGGAGGGCTCAGAGGGCGACGTGGCACGTGCGAGGATCGCCACTATCCAGCGCTTCCAAAATGAGTACGAAGATATGATACATAATGGCGAGCAGCGTCATGATATTACGAGTGAGGCTGGAGAAAGAGTGGCAGAACTGAAGGGTGCTATTGCGGCGTTCGCTGGCAGTAATGGCAATGAAGACGCATTACATAATCTCGAAGAGGCACGCAAACGGATAATCACAGAATTTGCTGTTGATGGTAATGAGAACTTGAATGATCTAGTTATGATTGACAATATTACGGACATTGCCGAGCAGGCTAGATTGGCGGTCGAACATGGCTTTGCGTTAGAGAACGTGATGGCTGGTATGCAGATCATCAACGGTGAGTCCCGTTCTGGTGTACGTGGAGAGGCTAAAAAGAATGCCGTTGATAAAGCCTCGGAGTGGCTACAAAAGAACTCTCGCGGTTTAGTCAACCCAACAACTATCGCAACAGCAGTTTCTGTTGCTGCGTGTTGTGGAAAATGGGGCGGGAGGACTGTTATTGGGAAAGCATTAGCGGTGAGTGTGCCAGGTGTATCGGCCGCAGTGTTCGCCGGCCATAGTGAAAGTATAAAGTTAAAGGATGAACGTGCTCAACATATGCGCGAAATGGCACAAGGCAAAGAGGCATCGAGCAGCGATAAAGCACGTGCAGAGCTTGATGCCACTATGTATGACATGCGTAGCGCTACAGATATGACGAGCGAGTTGTCAGACCAAATGGGGTTAATAAATGACCTGTTGGAACGGAAGGAAGATTTAACACCAGACCGAGAGCGATTAATAGCAGAAGTAACTCAGTCATTGGCCACAGTCGACGCTAGAGTACGAATATCGGATCAAAAAGGGATTGACTTGATTCAGTATAGTGATGTGTTAAATGTCGAAGAGGAGAGGTTCGCGCTTGATAATATGCGAGCCAAAATACGTGTAGCACTCCTAAACTATCACCACGAGGCTCTGGGCGACCAAGCATGGGCAGAACAGGGCGGCGACGAAGCCTTTAAGGCTCATATGTCAGATATGGCTGATAGTATTGCAGAAGTTGTTGATATGAAAGAAGATATTTCGGCTAAAGATAAAGGTTATAAACATCTACGAAACCGCCGTGTCACCAAGGCCGCCGGGGTTGCTTTTGGCACCGGGCTGGTATTCGGACTAGCGACCCAAGAGGCTACGGCTTTTGTGAATAATAATGTTTCTGGAGCGTTAGAGACTGTAATTAACAACGCTCGGGGAGTGCACACTAGTGGCACCAGAGGGACGCTATTGTTTAATGTCCTGGGCATGCGCCAGAGTAATAGTTCAGGGAATGTGATCAAGGATACACTTGTGAATAACGCCGATGGGACTAAGTCTTTTGTAGATGCGCGTGATGGTAACAGAGTTGATGGTATAGTGCGGAACTCGCACACTGGTAGATACACCGCTGAGTCCATTAATAAGATGCATGCAAAAGGGTATACTGTGGTGGAGAGCCAGCAACGAGTTATTGAGCCGCAGACACCACGAACTGAGGCCGTAACCCGATCGGTCAGTGAATATTTAAAGGACTCGCCCGATAAGGTCACTAAAGTTACGCGTAAATTCTGGTTCGATAATGATACGCCAAACAAATTTGACCACTCTGAGCTTAGGCTCTATGCAAACGGTAAAACCCCAGACGGAAAGCTGTCATTTTCTATGGGTCTAGATGGTTATCAACCCCATCATGCAGGCAACGCTATAGATTTGCACCAGGAGGCAGCAGCAGGCAAGCTATTTGCGCAGATTATACCGTCACGGAATCATCAGGGCGAGGCTATTATGGTACAACTTAATTCTAATGGTACACTAGCTGTGAACCAAAATAGCGAATTAGCACAGTATTTCTCCCCAGACGGTAAGGTGCTAAAAGGCGCTTTTATGGAAATGGTATATGTACCAGGCAAGGTCGAAAAGAATGTAGCTGATGGTATTACACATCTAGCGACTGCTAGTGGAGGCCCTGTAGAAACTGTACCGGTTGCAACTTGGGTTGGTAAAAATGCGCTAGAGAACATTACTTCTATGAAAACAGTTCCACTACCGGATATAGTAAAAACTATCTGGCATACCGAAATAATTGGCCCATCATTGGTACCATTGGCAGAGATGCCACCAATTATACCTATAGTTCCCCGGCGGTCGTTACTTGCCGCTGAAAGGCGTAGGATCTCGACCTATAGTGACGGTAGTGGCTATGATGGATATACGGATTCGTACGGTGAAGGATATGAGGGGTCTAGTGAAAACTCAAGCCTGTATGAACATATAAAGTCAGAAGTATCGCCAAGTTTACGCGATGACCCAGATGCTGATTTACAGCTTGGACAGGAAGTGGGTTTCTATAAAAAACAACTTGCTGAGCGCACTTCTCCGGCATACATTGATTCTATTGAAACATCTATAGAACATACGCCAGAACTGAACGATCATCTTGATAACTACATAAAATCTATCGTGGCTATTCCTGTTCATGCAACAGCTGAATCTGATAAGATATTCGATACCTTAAAACTGTATGCTAAGCAAGAAGGTGGTGTAAGTGACTCGAATATAGTAGCGTTATACCTAAATTGGCGTCAAGATGAAAACACGCCTGAAAACGATAGCAAGATACAGGCTACGCGTTCAGAGATTGAGCGGGCACGTTCAGCATTCCCGCAGCTAAAACTGGCTGTGTTCGAACACGCCAATACTGTCGACGAAGTTGGTACTACGGCTGACCCAGAGCTTACTGGTAGTATTGCGCGTCGCATGAACGATACTATTATGCTAGCGTTACAAAAATCTATACAGGACGGGCAGATGTCTGCAGACCATGATGTTTTAATAATTCGTAATGACGCTGATGCAAAAGGTATGTCTAGGGAGTATATCGAGAATATGCAAAAAGCGGCAGAGCAAAACCCAGACGTGGACTCTTTCACGGGGCATACCCGCTTTGACACCATGTCGTATGCAGACACTCCTGGGTTTGGCATTGTTACAAACTTCATGATGGGCGCTAATGCAATCGCCGAACGGTATGGTAATGTGCACACAGCGGGAGCTAACTTCGCTTATCGAGCCTCCGCCTACGCCGCAATGGGGGGCATCGGTTTTACTAGTGGCGGTGTAGGTTCCGATGACTTGGCCATTGGGAGGCGGTTAAGTGTCGTGCGCGACCGCGCTAGTGATACTGAAGGTGCGTGGGACACAAATGATTATCGTGGTGGCGCTATGGTTAGTACAAAGAAGCGTGTTGTCAAGCGTATAACTGGCGCTACTATAGATACTAACGGCGATAAGTATATGGGTGTCTATCTCCAAGATCGACCAATTTATGATGCTTATAAAGATTATGGACTTGGCGGTAATCGATCGGCTGAGTTATCACAAGATCAGAAACAGACCGAAAATATACGTAAACGCAGTGACTTCGAGAAGT
>WRFU01000022.1 GCA_009778675.1 Candidatus Saccharimonadota bacterium | reverse complement strand
GGATAGTTACCAGATTAGTGGGTTGACTGGTAAAGTTGGGGCTAACGGCACTGCCATGAGTGGCGGCACTAAACGCACTGTCACGGTGGTGTCACAAGATGATATCGACAAGGCTAAAACTGGCCTAAAAGACAATAACGATGCCGCAGGTAAACGTGATCTTATAAAAAGCTTTGGCGACGATTACATAGCTATCGAAGACAGCTTTACGATTGATGTTCAAGATCCAAAATCCGACCCCGATATCGATAAAGAAACTACCACTACGAGCGCTACACTAACTGCTACAACGGTCTACTCGGGCTATGGGGTCAATAAATCACAAGTTAGTAAGTTTTTAGATGCTCAAGCCAAAGATTCCATTAAAAACCAGGCAGATCAAAAAATCTACAAAAATGGCCTAAGTGGTGTGTCGTTTGAAGATTTTGTGGGTGACAGCGGTAAACGATCTGCCAACATTCGTGCCACTGCTCAAACCGGTCCAAACATTAGCGAAGATGATGTTAAAAACGCTGCCAAAGGGCAAAAATACGGTGAAGTTAAGCGTTTGATAGGTTCTATCAATGGTGTACGCGATGTAGATGTCAAGTTTTCGTTCTTCTGGGTTTCGACCGTGCCAAACGACACTAGCCGAATAAAGGTAGAATTTCAGCTCAATGACTAATTATATGGCTTTAGATGTGGGCGAAAAACGTATTGGTGTGGCGTTAGCTGATAGCGAGGTAAAAATTGCCATACCATTTGGTGTGATAGAAGTCAACGGCAAAGAAGTGTTTGAGGTTAATCGCCTAATTATTGATGAAAAGATCGATATTTTAGTGGTTGGGCTACCAAGGAATCAACAGGGTGAAGAGACTAATCAGTCAGGGTTTTCACGGCGTTTTGCGGCTAATTTTGAACTATCTGTGCCCAAGATTGTTTTTCAGGATGAATCGTTGACCAGTGTGCTAGCTGAACAGCAGTTAAAAGCCATGGATCAGCCATACAGCAAGGGTGATATTGATGCTTGGGCGGCCGGTATGATTTTACAAGATTATTTAGAGGCTCATACCAAATGAAGCAGTTTTTTAGATTTTTGACTAAACATTTAAAAATCGCTATCGTCGTGATAGTCGGGCTAATAGTGGTTGGCATTGTGGTAGCTTTAACCTGGTATTACGCTGCCTTGCAGCCGGCCAGTAGTAGCGATACAGTACGAACTTTTACAATTATTGGGGGTGAAGCACCCAATACTATAGCCGACGATCTACAATCTCAGGGATTGATAAGGAGTTCCACGGCTTTTCGACTATATCTAAGGCTAAAAGGCAAACGAGGATCGCTAATAGCTGGCTCGTACGATCTGCGCCCCAGTTACAAAGCCACCGAAATCGCCGAAATGTTGACTAGCGGTGTGGTTAGCAACACAATCATCACTTTTATACCTGGTGGCACAGTGGCTGATGCCAAAAAAGTACTGCTCAAGGCAGGTTATGCCCAAGCTGAAATTGATGCCGCTTTTAGTGCTACTTACGATCACCCTGTGCTGGCCTACAAACCAGCGTCTGCCGATCTAGAAGGCTATATTTACGGCGAAACCTACTATTTTCTAAAAGGTACACCGGTAAAAGATATTATCAAACGCTGCCTAGATGAACTATACCAAGTGGTACAAGAAAACAACTTAATAACTAAGTTTAATAACCAGGGGTTAAACCTGTTCCAAGGTATTACTATGGCCTCGATTGTGCAGCGTGAAGGTGGTGAAAACTTGCCAGGGGTAGCGCAAGTATTATTGCTACGCCTTAAAAAGGGTATACCACTGGGCGCTGACCCAACCTATCAGTATATCGCCGACAAATTAGGTGTGCCGCGTGACCCAAACCTCGACAACCCCTATAACACCCGCCTTTACCCAGGATTGCCACCGGGGCCAATTTCTACCCCTGGTAAAGCCGCGCTACTGGCGGTCGCTCAGCCAGCCAACACTGACTACCTGTTCTTTTTAAGTGGTGACGATAACAAGACTTATTTTGCCCACACCGATGCCGAGCATCAACAAAATATCATCGACCACTGTAAAGAAAAGTGCCAGATACTATAGTTTAGCCAGGTATATACAACCCCGAACCGAAGTTACCAGAGCATGTCACCCCCAACCTCATAGTGGGGGGGGGAATGCTCTGCTAGTTTGATTCAGGACTGTCAAGACTTGACATATTACGACATATTTGCTAGAATTATATAGACTACCGTATAGTAGACCTTACGAAGGTGGGCAACTCTACAAGCGGCCAGTCCTACCTTATGAGTTTTATCAAAAATCAAAAATTAGTATTAAATTATTAGTTAAGTTCGATAACATGGCTCATACGGGTAGAGCTCTGTAGCAATACAAGAGCGGGAGAATTTAGATTAGTATCAAACCAAGCACGAATTCAAGTTCTGTGAACAGCGAGCTAAGGCAATCAATCTTAGCCCGGGCTCATAGTAGAATTGATTCGAAGCGGCTCAGGCGCACACATCAGATAAAGTCACTGGTGGTCTATTCACTGGTGGCTGTAGTTTTGTTGGTGGCAATTGCGATCGGTGCTAAAGCTTCGCATAACAACGTTGAACTAGTAGCTAACACGCAAACCTCAAATGATACACCAACTGTTAATCAGGTGGTCGAAGCTAATATTGTGGCTTCTTTGGCCGAAACAGCCGATATGCCAGTGGCCAGCAATGCCGCTAATATTTCGCAATCGCTGGCTATCAAACAGCAAATGGCTAAGGGTGATGACGCGACAATCGTTAAGCCACAATTAATCGATACAGCCAGTTTGCCGCACGGTATAGCTAGCCATACCGTAGTCGAAGGTGAAACGCTAGCTACAATTGCCGAAGCTAATGGTATTACGCTGCAAACCCTGCAGTGGGCGAATGGTTTAACGGGCACTGATGTAAAAGTTGGCAGTACTTTGGTAGTACCTTCGGTTGACGGTGTAGTTTACACTGCTCAGGCCGGTGACACAGCCGAAAAACTAGCCGAAAAATATGGTTCAGATGCCGCTCGTATCATCGCTTTAAATGATTTAGAATTAACAGGTATTAAGCCAGGCGATAAATTGATTATTCCAGATGGTAATTTACCCGAAACCGAACGCCCAGGCTACACCGCACCGGCTTCTATGACAAACATCGTATCGGTACAAAGTGCTGCTAGCCCGATGTACAACGTTTCGGCTGGCAACAAATATGCCTATGGTTACTGTACCTGGTACGCTTATGAACGCCGTGTACAGTTAGGCCGACCAGTCGGTAGTTACTGGGGCAACGCTAGTAGTTGGTATTATAGTGCGATGGCCGCTGGTTACGGTGTTGGTCGTGAACCAGCTGTGGGTGCAATTATGCAAACCGGTGGTGGTTATGGCCATGTCGCAATCGTGGAAAGTATTAACTGGGCTGCCGGCACTATGACGTATTCCGATATGAACGGTGTAGCTGGCTGGAATCGCGTTGGCTACAAAACTATTTCACTCGCTACCGCCCGCAATTATAATTATATTTATTAGGTCTTAGCTCGCAATTTCTTGGGGTCAATCGCCAAGAAGTTGACAGGTAAAGTCTACTGCCCAAAATTGGACACAGCGAATGCCACTAGCCTACCACTGTGGGTCTGTCGATTAGTCTTTTCAAGGAATGGCCTTGAAACATGTAAAAAGCATTGACTTTTTATAGTACTTGTACTACAATGAAAGAGTAGGGTGATAACGCTCTACACCTTAATAACCTGGTTTTTTAAAACAGGCGGGTTTAGTTTTACTTTCTATGCCCGCATGCGGGCATATTTTAATTGCTATAAAATATGCAACTTGGTTATTTGTACCTTTCAAAGTTGCAGTGTTCTAAGGAGTACATAATGTCCTTAATGAGCTTCATCTCGATGTTGGGACGGCCAACTGCCATGATTTATTTGGCAGCCATATTTACGCTTTCAGTCTGCTGCGGTTATTATATCGCAGCAGCAAATGCAGACTATAAGATATACGGTGGTGGATACTCACCTCAAGCTATTTTGAGGGTTGGACTGTTCACTATTGTGATTTTTGTCTGCGCATTCCTATTGTTGGGTACAACTCAGTCAGGAATAGGAAGTGTTTTCGTGGTCAATATCCCTATTCCGTTAGGATTGCTTGTTCTGTATATAATTCTTGACGCTGTGGCGTCGGGGGTATTCGTTGGGTATAGTTATAAATATCCGAAGAATATAAGAAGCACGAGCAATAGCTAGCTCTTTTGTAACCTGCAAAAACACCCCTGGGGTAACCTGGGGGCGTTTTCTTTGGTATACTAGTAATATGTTTGTTGATACAGCTAAAGTGTTTGTGACTGCCGGCAAAGGCGGCAATGGGGCGGTGAGTTTTAGGCGTGAAATTTACGTGCCAAAAGGTGGTCCGGATGGCGGCGATGGCGGCAAAGGTGGGGATGTGGTGTTTGAAGCCACAAAAAACTTAAACACGCTGCTGGATTTTCGCTATCAACCCAATTTAATAGCCGAACCTGGTGCTAATGGTGCTAAAGCTAACCGCGCTGGCAAGGGCGGGGAAGATTTAATTGTTAAAGTGCCAGTAGGCACGCTTATTAGGTGTGATGGTGAAGTATTAGCCGATTTGACCCAAGACAGCCAGCAAGCGGTAATCGCTAACGGCGGTGCTGGTGGTTTTGGCAATGCTCACTTTAAATCATCGGTACGCCAAGCACCTAGAATAGCTGAATTAGGCGAACCAGGTGAAACATTTGAAGTAGAATTAGAGTTAAAACTATTGGCTGATGTCGGATTGGTGGGACTGCCGAACGCCGGCAAAAGCACCTTTTTAAGTGTAGTTAGCAATGCTAAGCCCGAAATTGCCGACTACCCCTTTACTACCCTTACCCCTAATCTGGGGGTGGCGGATGTTGACAGCACCAGTTTATTAATTGCTGATATACCAGGGTTAATCGAGGGCGCTAGCGAGGGCAAAGGTTTGGGTGATGCCTTTTTGCGTCATGTGGAGCGTACCAGTGTTATTCTACATTTAATTGACGCGTTAAGCGACGACGTGGCTGGTGATTACACCAAAATCCGCCATGAACTCAAGAATTATAGTGTGGATATGAGTGATAAGCCCGAGATTGTCGCTTTGACTAAGACGGATACCGTAGATGATGAAATTATCGCCATGCAAAGTACGGCATTGCAAAACGTCACCAAAAGCCCCGTGTTCGCGATTTCGTCAATAGCCCACAAAGACACGACCGAACTGCTACGGGCGCTGGTAGAGGCCGTAAAACAGGCTAGGACGCAATTTAAAGCCGAGCATGTCAATGAAGAGCCTGACTTGCCAGTAATTAAGCTCGACGACATGGCTTACGATGATGCCTGGAAAGTGGTAAAGATCCCACTTTATCACTCTGAGCCCATCACCAGTCATTCCGAACTTGTTTCAGAATCTGACCCCAGGATCCTGAAACAAGTTCAGGATGACAGTAGGCGTGGATCTCAGGATGACAGTAGCGGCGTGGTTCAGGATGACAGTCCTGCTTTTGTGGTTACTGGTAAAAAGATCGAAAAGTTTGCTATTCGGACTGATTTTAACAACCCGCACTCTATAAACCGTCTGCGTGATATTATGCAAAAAATGGGCATTACGGCCGAGATTAACCATTTGGGCGCTGAGCCAGGTAGTTTAATCGTGATTGCCGAACGTGAATTTACACTGGTCGAACAGTAATTGTATTTTGTAGGGGGGGGGCTATACTGATGGCATTAGTTAATATTTAGGAAAAATAAACATGCCACCAAATCAACAACAGCCAATGCCACAATCATCACCGCCAACGCCAGCTACTGATACTCCTCCGATTGTGCAAGAATCTGCAAATTTGCCACCACCTAGTCATCTAGAATCCCTTGGTGATGCTTTAGCTAGCCAACCTAGATATAAAATAGAATTCCTGCCAACTGACCGTAACCCCTACACACTACGTCGCATAATTGTGATTTTAATTTGGAGTATCATATGTGTACTCATAGTCCTTATACCACCAGCTGGCTCATTATTACTGGTTATAATCCCGTGCTGGTTTATAGTTGTAAGTGTTGTCATCTGGCAGTTTCATCAGGATAGGAAACGAGGTTATTTTGTTGCCTATAGTGAGAAATTATATAATAAAATGCATGCCAGATTAATGAAACAGCGTAATAGTTCGAGCTAGGATTCCTTTTTGTCACAAAATCTGTTAAAGTTAGGTTAGAAAGTTTGCGCGTAGCTGATTTAAACGCGCTTTTTTAACGGTAAAATATGATTAGCCCAGATAAAATTCGCAATATCGCCATTATCGCTCATGTTGACCATGGTAAAACTACTTTGGTGGATGGCTTATTAAAACAAAGCCACACTTTTCGTGATAACGCCGCCGAAATGAGCAAGACGCTAATTATGGACAGCGGCGATCAAGAGCGCGAGCGGGGGATTACGATTACTGCTAAAACTACTGCGGTAGAATGGAACGGCTATAAAATTAACATTATTGATACGCCAGGACATGCCGATTTTAGTGGCGAGGTAGAACGAACATTGCAAATGGCTGATGGTGTGCTGCTGATTGTGGATGCAGCCGAAGGACCGATGCCGCAGACGAAGTTTGTGCTTAGCAAAGCGCTTGGTTTAGGTTTAACACCAATTGTGGTGATCAACAAAATTGACAAACCAGCCCGGCGAATTACAGAGGTAGAGAACGAAATTGGTGATTTATTCTTGGAACTGGCCACTAACGATAGCCAGCTAGAATACCCGATTTATTACGCCACGGCGCGTGATGGTCGAGCCTGGACTGAAATGCCGGCTAATGTTGATGAAAATGCCGATTTAACGCCGATTTTTGAGGCGATTATCCGCGAGATTCCGTCACCAAAAGTTGAGGCCAAGGGCGCTTTCCAGATGTTAGTCACTAGCTTAGATTATGATAGCTTTTTGGGTAAATATGCTGTTGGCCGGATTACTCGCGGCACGGCTAAAGTTGGCCTGCCAGTGGTGCTACTGAGTACTGATGGTGCAATTACGCCGGGTAAAATTGATAAATTATTTGTTTATAAGGGTTTGAATAAAGTTGAAGTAAAAATTGCCCCGGCTGGCGAAATTGTAGCTATAACTGGGGTGGCTGGTGCTAAAATTGGCGAAACTTTGGCCGATGCGACCATGCCACAAGTATTGCCAACAATCGCGATTGAACAGCCAACCCTGAGTATTTATTTGGGTCCGAATACCTCGCCGTTTAAAGGCAAAGAAGGCCAATTTACCACTAGTCGTCAGATAGGTGAACGATTGCAGCGCGAGCTAGAAACCAATGTGGCGCTTAAAGTGGAACCGAGCCAGATTGGTTTTAAAGTCTCTGGCCGTGGCGAATTACACTTAAGCGTGCTAATCGAACAAATGCGCCGTGAAAGTTATGAATTTGAAGTTGGCCGACCACAAGTAGTATTAAGCGAAATTGATGGAGTTAAGCAAGAACCAATCGAAGAGGTTTTTGTAGAGGTCGCACCTGAGTTTTTTGGTGCTGTAAGCCAGGAATTTGGCCAACGGCACGCCAAATTACTTGATCAAGAAACTGCGCTGGATGGTACTATCCACACGCACTTTAAACTGCCAACCCGCAACTTGATTGGCCTTAGGAACTTGCTACTAACGGCTACTAAGGGTACGTTAATTATGAATTCGCTGCCGGCTGGTTACCAAAAACTAAGTGCTAAACTGCAGGATTCGCGTAACGGTGCATTAATTTCCAGCGAAACTGGCACTACCATGCCATACGCTTTGGCTAATGCCGAAGCTCGGGGTGAGTTATTTATTGGTCCACAAACTGAGGTATATGCTGGGCAAATCGTCGGATTGAATGCTCGACGTGAAGACATGGAAATTAACGTGTGTAAGGCTAAACATTTAACTAATATGCGCTCGTCTAGCTCTGATGGTATTGTACAGCTAACGCCGTTTACCAAGATGAGTTTGGAACAATGTTTGGATTTTATCAACGATGATGAATTACTAGAGGTCACACCAAAAAACTTGCGCTTACGTAAACGCGAACTCGACCCCACCAAGCGTAAACGCGCCAAAAATCACAGTCTTTAATTTTTAATAATACATGTCATGCAAGGTGTAAAGCTACTATTCTTAGTATATCGCTATTGACTTTTACGCTAACCTGTGCTACACTGTAAGTATAGGTTTAAAACAAAAACATGAATAAAAAAGAATTATTAGATTTTAGATACTATGATGATGCTGCGCTTGAAGATGAAGCGCGTATAGAAAGTATACGGCGCCGCAAAGCAGAAAGTGCTGAACGTAAAAAACGGTTGCAACACAATCGTGTAATGGCATTTATCGGCGGCGCAGCTTTGGCGGCAACGATTGGTATTGGTAGCAAAGCAATGGCAACAAGTAGTAAACATCCAGAAACTAACCATACACCAGCCGCGGCAGCGCCTGCCCCTGAGTCGGCGCTCTTGCAAACTGATAGTTTGCAAGATAATGAGGTACAAGTTAAAGATACTGAGCCGGAGTCAGACGAAGAACCCGCTAAGACAGTGCCAGAAAAATCTACCAAAACCAAACCGGAAACAGCGGATGCTAAATCGGAACAATCTAGCAACGTGTTTGATTTTGAACCACAAGTTTGGCAGGGTATTAAAAAAGCCGCCAAAAGCCATGATCTATCGGTGGAATTTGTGACAAGCATCGTAAACCAAGAATCGCACGGCGATACCCAGGCGGAATCACAAGATGGTTTTAGCTCATTTGGCTTGATGCAACCGAGCTTGGTCTATCATTTTAGCGAGTTTGCGCCAGCCTTAAAGAAGGCTAACGTGCTAAGCGTGTTAACTTCGAAATCTGCTAACGAGATTACCCCTGACGACAATACTGCTTTGCTGGCGTCATTTGAACAGCTTAATAAAACTCAGCGGGCGAAAGTTACCAATGTACTATGCGATATTGGCACTAACCTGGATGTTGGCTGTGCTTATCTGAAAGGTGAGGTAGCGAAAGTCAAGCAAGAATATCCTAATTTATCCCGCGATAAGCAATTTGAACTAGCGGCCATGGCTTACAATGGTGGCTCAAGCGTGGTTGATGAGTATATGAACGGTGTTAAATCACCACGAGTCGACAACGTTGAGCAATATTGGCAATTTGTGAACAGCTATTATGGCCAGGCCAAAGCTGGTAAATAATTATGTACAGCCTATGCTATTATTAGTTTATGAAACAGTTAACGAAAAAGGCTACTGTTGTCATAGGAGTAGCCATCATTCTGTCGCTAATGTTAACTACTATCTCGGTAATTATTAGTTTTCCGTATCTCAAGCATCCTCATGGTACATATGCAGTTAAAATATGCGCTGATTTTTCATACGACCCAGGGTCATCAGAGACCGGCAATTGTGCTAAATATGAGGTTGTCCATATCATTAAAGGTACAGAAAACATAGGCTCTGTTTACGATTCTAATATCGGCTCTAAGTGTGAAGATCATGGTGGAACACCTGCAGTTTATCAGCAGGGTGGGGTTGTTGGACCTCGCTTTGTCGGCTGCGCTAAGTAGGCCGTGCATGTTAAAATAAAAAGATGACAGCTTTCTTTTTTTATGATTTAGAAACCAGCGGTTTTTCACCGCGGTATGACAGAGCGATGCAGTTTGCTGGGCAACGGACTGATATGGATTTAAAACCAATCGGTGAGCCGGTCAATGTGTTAATTAAGCTGACTGATGATATTCTACCAAGTCCCAGTGCGTTGTTGGTCACCGGCATTACGCCGCAACAAACCAAACAAGATGGTATAACAGAGGCCGAATTTGCTAAGTTGTTAAATGACGATGTATTTGACCCAGGTACTATTACGGTCGGTTTTAATAATGTGCGGTTTGATGATGAATTTATTCGCCATATTTTGTGGCGAACTTTTTATGATCCGTATGAATGGGCTTATGCTGATAATCGTTCACGTTGGGATTTGCTAGATGTGACGCGCTTGGTTCGCGCTTTGCGACCGGATGGCATAAACTGGCCATTTGTGGAAAAACCGGCCACCCGTCATTCCGAACTTGTTTCGGAATCTGACCCCAAGATCCTGAAACAAATTCAGGATGACAAGTTGGTGAAAGTCCCCACAAATAAACTGGAACTTCTGACTAAAGCCAACAATATTCAGCACGAAAATGCTCACGATGCTCTGGCTGATGTTAATGGGCTGATTGATTTTGCAAAGTTAATTAAGGCTAAACAGCCCAAAATGTGGGATTATCTGTTGAAATTACGCGATAAAAAGGCGATTGCGAAACTAGTGAATTTAGATGACCCGCAGCCGTTTGTGTATGCTAGCGGCCGGTTGAGCGGTGAATTTGAAAAAACCAGCGTAGGCTTCCCGATTGCGCCTGGTAATAAACCGGGCAGTGTGCTGGTATATGATTTGCGCTACAGCCCCGCCGATTTTGCCAAACTGAGTCAGCAAGATATTTTAAAGAGTCTGACAGCTAGTTACGAAGAACGGCAAGCCGAAGATTATGTATCGATTCCGGTGAAAGAATTGCAATATAACCGTTGCCCGGCGGTAGCGCCACTGAACGTACTAGATGAAACCAGCCAAAAACGATTAGATTTGAATTTAGACAAAATTAGCCACAATGTGGCCGATTTAGAGAAAAATCGCGATTTGGTGGATAAAATTGTGGCAGCCTGGAATGGACGGCCGGAATTTTCACCAGCTAAAGACGTGGAAGGGCAGTTATACGATAGTTTTACGCCCGATGCCGACAAACCGCGCCTAGCCGAAATTCGTAAGTTAGACGCTCAAGGTTTAGCGGATTTTCACCCAAATTTCGTGGATGAACGCTTGCCGGAGCTATTATTCCGCTATAAAGCACGCAACTACCCGAAGAGTTTAAGCAGTGATGAAAAAGCTAAATGGGAAAGCTACCGCACCAACAAATTACAGCGTGAATTGCCAAAATATATGGAACGTTTGACTGAGTTAGCTGCCCAGACCACCGATGATAACCAAACTTTTATACTAGAAGAAATCCAGCTTTGGGTGGAATCAATTTGCCAATAGAATAGGACTCCAACAGTGTGGAGTCCTATTACAGATCAAAGAGAAACCTTAATGTTTCGGTAGGCTAGAATACGCTGATCGACCGATAAACGGCAGGTTCAGATTTTCTAGCCAATCGTTTTCGATAACCACAAACAGCACAGCGCCGACAACGGTCAGCAATAGACTAACCACAAGCAAAACTACCGGCCAAGTCTTAGCCTGCGTTTGCTTGGCTGCCCGAACATCACTTGGCGTCATGTTCGGGTATACTTCATACTGACTTTGGTTATCAACCGGTTGCATCTTGCCATCTTTTAAGTCGACAAACATCGTAACCTGGATGTCAGTTGGTGCACCGTAGACTACCCAACGATGGTGACTATTGTGTGGATCAACATGAGTAGCCACTTGGTTTTCGCTGATCGGCAGTAGCTGTGTACTGGCATGTAGCCCCAAGAACTCAAAGTCTTTGGCACGCAAATACTCCGTATGTGCAGTTTGAAAACCCGAGGTGTCAACTACCACATTATTTATGGTGGTGCTAGATTCTTCCCAACGTTGTTCTTCGATGCGCAGTGCCATATATTGGCCTTTTGCATACGGCGTTACGACTGGTTTGGGTGTGGTAATGGTACTAGTTGCCAGTGTTAGACCAGCGTTATTCTTGGCGCCTTCGATGAACTCAGTTTTGCCTTCCATGCTGTTAGCCGACGCATATTTCGCTGCATTGGCTAATTCTGAAAGACGGATGGTTTTGAACAGTAAAACACCCAGAGTGGCAAAAATTATAACCAAAATTATGGCTACCACAGTTTCGCGCGGGGTAATTTCGATATTACGGATCTTCATAGCTACTCCTTCCAGTAGTAAAAAGCAGATTTCTCCTGATTGTAAAGATTACACCCTCAATAAACCTCGCTGGGTTTAAAGAGAGCTCAGTCTACAATATGACACACTAGCGCATAAGAGTCAATGTTTTGAACATGAAATTATG
>WRFU01000021.1 GCA_009778675.1 Candidatus Saccharimonadota bacterium | reverse complement strand
TTTGCAAGGGTTTACCTTGCAAATAAAAGGAGGACATATGAAAAAGTTTTTAAGCTTTATCAAACGTGCGCCTAAACGTTCTGCTATTTTACTAGCACTGGGTTTGGCGCTGTTAATCCCAGCCGTAATCAATGCGTGGGGTCCGAGTAGTCGGCCAACCTACACTATTGAAAAACCGGCTGACCATGTAACATTTAACTCAATAACTAATAACCCAGCTTATGGTGATGAGCGTAATTTCGCCCACATTAAAGAAGCTGGCACAGCTGGTAGTGCCTATACTAACGACATTACCTTGCAACCAGGCAAAACGTATGACGTATTCGCATATTACCACAATAATGCTGCCAGCAATCTAAACAATTTAGACGCTAACGGCAAAACGGTAGCAGCCAACACCGGTATTGGTGTGGCAAAAGGCGCTTTTATGCGGGTAGAGTTCCCAGAAGTTGTTAATGGTCAAGCGGCTGGCAACATCTACGTTGGTGCTAGCAATGCTAACCCGGCTCAAGTTTGGGATACAATCACCTTTCACAGCACTGGCAATGTAACACTAAGTTACGTGGCCGGCACAGCTATACTGCACAACCGTGGTGCCCTAAATGGTTCAGCTTTACCGACTGCTTTATTTGACAACAGCGGTACGGCCATTGGTTACAACCAATGGGGCATTGAACCAGGCTGTAACGAATACGATGGCTACGTAACTTTCCAGATTAAAGCCAACCAACCAAACTTTTCAATTAACAAACAAGTACGATTAGTTGGCCAAACTGCTTGGCAAAAGAGTGTAACCGCTAAACCTGGCGATCAGGTACAGTATATGCTTACCTATAGCAATACCGGTACAACCGTACAATCGAATGTAGTGCTAAAAGATACTTTACCGCAAGGCGTAACTTACGTTGCCGGTTCAAGTAAACTTAAGAACAGTAACTACCCTGATGGTACAACCGTATCAGATAACGTTGTGACATCTGGGATAAACATTGGTAATTATGGTTCTGGTGGCGTAGCTTACTTAATGTTCACTGGCCAAGTGGCAGCAAATGATGCTTTGGCTACCTGCGGTGTAAATACACTAACTAACAGTGGTCATGTTAGTACCGATAACGGTTCTGACGACAGCACTGCTGATGTAACGGTTACGAAAACCTGCAAGGAAACACCAAAGTGTGAAGTTCCGGGTAAAACCGATCTGGACGCGGACGATCCTAATTGTAAGGAAGACACACCAAAGTGTGAAGTTCCGGGTAAAACCGATCTAAACGCGGATGATCCAGATTGTAAAGTCGACAAATGTACTGTTCCTGGTCAAGAAGACTTAGACGCTGATGATCCTAACTGTAAGGAAGCCATGTGCACCATCGACGGTAAGGAAACTTTGGCAGCGGATGATCCAGATTGTAAAGAAACTCCACCCGAAAAATGTGAAGTTCCAGGTAAAACCGATTTGGACAAGGATGATCCTAATTGTAAGGAAACTCCGACCACACCAGTTACTCCTAGTACACCAGGTAACTTACCTACTACCGGTCCAACCGATACGATAAGTGCCGTGCTAGGTACAGGTTCGTTGACAACCAGTGCCGGCTACTTTATAGCCAGCAAACGCCGAAAGGTTTAGTTGACCGCTCACCTATCTTTTAGGCAGTGGGCAGTCTAGGAAATAACCCCCTTTTAACGGGGGTTATTTTCGTGCTTGGGCTACTAGATCCCGAAACAAGTTCGGGATGACAAAGTGGGATGTGGATTATTTTTGTATCTGACCACTAGATCCCGAAACAAGTTCGGGATGACAAAGTGGCAAGTTCGGGATGACAGGGAGGGGGTGGATTATTTGTATGCGCTAAGCATGTGGTTACTTAGGTAGCCAGAAGCCGAAGGTGCTGCCTTTGTTTTCTACCGACTTGACGAACATATCGCCACCTAAGGCTGTAACTACTTTTTGAGACAAGAATAGCCCTACGCCTGTGCCATCGGGGCGGCGTTTTTGGGCATTGGTTGCTCGGGCATATTTAACAAATAAGTTTTTAATTTCGTTTTTGGGCACACCTATACCGGTATCGATAACTTCTACCTTGACGCGTAGAGCTGTTTGGCTTAGGCGTACTGTCACAACCCCACCCGGGTTAGAATAAAATACTGCGTTATCTATAAGATTACTGATTGTTTGACGGATTTTTAGATCATCTACCAACACCATGTAATCGCCAGGTTCGATATCGGTCACCAGCTTTAACTGATGGTTTTTGGCATCATCAGTTAGGTGCGCAACTTCTTCTTTGACAATTTTAGCTAAATCGTGCTGGGCAGCATCTACGACAAATTTGCCAGCCTGAATTCTAGATACATCTAGTAATTCGTTAATGATTCGTGCCATGCGCAAACTACTTTGGTAAGCTTCACCCAAAAAATGTTGTTGGGTTGGTGCTAGTTTGCCGCCATCACCTTCTAAAACCATACTTAAATAGCCCTTAATACTAGTAAGTGGGGTGCGTAATTGATGCGATGCCATCGAGATAAACTCGTCTTTGCTGGTGTCTAGTTTGTGCAATTTACGGTTAGTTGAGCGCAATTTAGAGGTGGCAATTTTGATGCTTTTATGCAAATTATCATCAAAACTACGAATTTGTTGGTAATAATTGTCGTTTTCTATCGCTACCGCCATCAGCGACGACATTGCTTCTAGCATATCGAGATCTTTTTGGATAAAACTACTGCCGCGCTTTTTCTTTTGCCCCACTAGCATGTAGCCAGCCATATCGTCTTGATGGCTTTCGGTGACAGTGCTGACTTCGTAGCGAATCTGGACAATTAATGCCACCCGATGTTTTTTAAGGTCAGCAATAATTGGCGCATCGCTGTCTAATAAATCAACAAAAATTATCCGTTGGTCTTCTTGTCGCACGAAATCACTAATTAGCTGCTGATCGCTTTCGGACAACGAGCGTGTTGGGTATCCGGCCACCTTCCAGTGGTTATCTGACCCCGGTGGAGCTACAAACGTCACAAAACTAGTCCTAAGTGTATTACAGACTAATTTAGCGGCACGCGACAGTAGTTTTTCGGTATCGTGAGTTTTAACAATTGTGGTGTTAAGTTCACTGATGATAGTGTCAATTTTATAACTGTCAGAATAGAAAATACGCCCCAAGAAATCATTTATTTCGCTAATTAGCGGCAGAATCATGATACCGACAATCAGCATGATAAGATTAACAGCGTAGATTTCCCAGGATGGGTTTTCGATATTGAACAGATACCTAAACATGGCGCTAAGCGCGGTTAGATAAACAATTGCCACACCCACAATTGCCACACAATATGACAACAAGCGAATAATGGTGTCCTTGATGTCAAAAATATCTTCACGCAAAATTGCAATATAGTTAATAATTACAAAGAAAAAGACACTAATGGGTCCAACCCAAATTAAAGTATAGATACCAAACCATGGCATAATAAGGTTAAAAGTACCGCCAACTAACCCTGCGACTAAATAGCCCAAAAAGATGATTTTAAGAGCAGTTTTTGAGCGCCCCTGCGTGTGTTTTGCAGCCAGTAACAACCGTATCCAGATTACACCAGCAACTGCATAATAAGCCAAAAATAGCACCACGTATACGCTATAAAACAGTTGGTTTAGCACTACCACATTTTGGTCAGTCCAGGCAATGGCGAAATTAGCTATCATTAAATTTGGTTTGATAGCAATCAAGATCATGAACAACACAAACGGTAGTGTTGTTAAAAAAGCATGGAATTTTTTAAGTTTACCAGCATAAGTTAAGGCAAACAATAAACTGAAAACTGCTATACCGGCTGCAAATGTATAATATAACACCGCCGCGGTAAGCATGGTGGTGGTGTTATGGGATAGTAAAAATACATCAATAAAGAACGTCCAGCCCGCGGCCGAAAAGATAATACCTAAAAAGCTAGCCAGCCGTTGATTAATGCGCCCACCAACAATCAAACTCAGCCCCATAACTACAGCTAAGGCAGAAATAACAACTAAAATGATTACAGATGTCGTTAACATTTTTCTAGCTGCATTATAACATAGTCCGCTTACGCTTAGCTACTGTTGGCCAATGTGTTATAATAGTCCAACGAACCTTAACAATTACGCAATCGACAGACTACCTTGAAGGGGGTGTTTGTAATGGCTACACAAGCTGTTATCGATAATGAACTCTTGATAGAAATGTATCAAGACCCGGCCTGGAAAGGCCAAAGAATGTTGGCAAAATTTGCCAGCAAGCTGTTGGGCAAGATTATCTACGGACTTTTCATTTGCCCGCAGGCGATGACATGGAAAAAAGAACCGAGCCGATCCGTCAAGATGTTGGGTATGTACCTGGTTTACATAAAACCTATGATTAAAGCCGGGATTCCAGCTGATTTGCTAAAGATCGTTGACGATGAATTTGGTGGAATCGGCAAAAAGCATAAGCCAATTAGGCCAGTTCTGTTTAGGTGTATGCAGTTTATCTCGATCCTATGGTACATGCGGTTTGTGGCGACTTATCATCTACTGGTTGAGGAGTTCAAACAGGGCAAGAATGTTGTGTCTATTGGCTGCGGATCTGGAATCATCGAGACTTTAGCCCTCATAGCATCGGGGAACAAAGCTGCCAGACTGACGCTTTTGGACAATGATACCAAGAGTGTTGGTTTAGCGAGTGAGATTATAGCCGTTTTCGCTAAAAATGGCCACGATGTGAGTAATCAAGCGACGGCTAGATATGGCGATATAGGCAATGCTAATATCATTCCCGCAGGGACTGACACAGTTGTATCGATCGGCCTGTTGCATAATTACTTTTCGCTAGACGAAGCGAATAGACTGATGCAAGGGTGGTTTGATAAGGGCGCCAAGGAAGTTATTACCGACATTTGCTATCCTCCTAAGTCCGACGATGAAAAGCTCAGAATAAGATTTATTAATTTTGTGCTGGAATGGGCTTTGTACCCAGCGAAAGGCGGCTTAAGGTTTTATTCCTGGACTGAGTTCTTTGATGGGCTACCCAGGAATATGGCGGTTGAACAAATCAGCCTTGGACCAGGCGCAGTGGCGGTTGTAACTGAAAAAAAGTAATTGTTAAGGTAAAGGCCCGCTCGCATGAGCGGGTCTTTAACGTGTTTAATTTACAATTCAACTTGCTTACGATAAAATCAAATCATGAGCAAAATTACAAGAATTGCAGTCATAGAAGACGACCCCATAATTTCACAGATGTATCGCACCAAGCTAGAAACCGAAGGTTTTGATGTACAGGTCGCCACCGATGGTAAAAGTGGTGTTAAATTAGTCAAAGATTATACACCGCACGTAGTGTTGTTAGACCTCAAAATGCCCGAGATGAACGGCGACGAAGCTTTGATCGAAATACGCAAAGATAAAATAGGTAAAAATATTCCGGTAATTATTTTAACCAACACTAGCAAAGAAGAAGCACCGGCGAGTTTAGACGATTTAAACGTGGCTGATTATATTGTTAAAGCCGAATTGACACCTAGCCAAGTGGTCGAAGTAATTAAAAACGTTATTGCCTGAGAGTTTTGGTAGCCGCTTTTATTAAGTTGTCTATTAACGCGGCGATTGTTAATGGCCCAACCCCACCCACTTTTGGGGTAATTGTGATATCGTCCCTAGCATAAACATCATCGGCGACGTCGCCAACTAGCGCGCCATCTTTTTCGCTCGTGCCGGCATCTACTACCACTGTTTTTAGGCCAATCATGTTGGCAGCGATTAAACCTGGTACACCAGTCGCAGTTACCACAACGTTGAATTTTGGTAACTCGGTGGCTAAATCTTGGCCATCATCTTTTTCAAACACCGTGATATTTAAGCCCCTGGCCTGCCACAATTTTTCTAGTGGCGCACCGACTAACTGGCCACGGCCAACAATGGCAATTTTGGATTGTTCTAAATTGACATTATAGCCAGCTAGTAACCAATCGATCGCCAGAGGGGTAGCACCGGTAAAATTACTGCGGCCAGTTAAATCATCAACATCTTTTTTTACGTCAATACTTTCTAAGATCTCCTCTTTCAAGGCCATTCCTTGCAAAGGGAGCTGGACAACAATGCCGTGGATCGAGGTATTAGTGTTCGCCCGCAAAATTTCTTCTTTCAAGGCCATTCCTTGCAAGATTTTGTCTTCGACATCAATCAAAATATCATTGGCATAGGCTTTTTTAAGCCCAACGTATTTGTCGATGACCGGGTTGCTATTGTCGCGCAATATCAATAGTTTAGGCGGAATGCCGTGTGCTTGGCGCAAGGAACGCACTTCTTTTGCCTGGCGTTCTTTGATATAGCCAGCTAATTCACTGCCATCTAAAAATTTCATGTTAGCTCGACCGGTTCTTGGATCAATTCTAGACCAAACTTGGCGTACACGGCTTCGACGATTTCTTCCCGCGCCCGAGCTAAGTTGGTGTAATTTTTGGCTGATTTGTTAATTAAAACTAGCGCCGATTTATCGCTAATGTACATACCATGCAAGGTTTTACCCCGTAAGCCGACTTGTTCAATCAACCAACCAGACGCTACCTCTAAATGTCGGTTAAGGTGAAAAATTGGTATATCAGGATACTGTTTTTTTAACACTTTGGCACGTTTTTTACTAACTACTACATTATGGAAAAACGATCCACTACTGGCTTCTTTTTTGACGTCTGGCAACTTATCGCTGCGTAATTTAATGATTATGCGCCGTATATTGGTCGGGCTAAAATCTGTAATATTGTGAGCATTTACATAAGCCTGCAGCGAGGTATAAAACGGCGGTTTTAGATGAGTTTTACGCAGCCTCAAGGTGACGCTGGTAATAAAATAGCGCGAGGATTGAAAAATGCTTTTGCGATAGCCCAAATTGCACTTTCGTTTGTTAATAACTATGATTTTGCCAGTTTTGGTGTCATAAGCTTCGATATGTTGCAACGTTTGACTAATATCTTGCCCATAAGCACCGCTGTTTTGTACCACTGCCGCCCCGATTGTGCCCGGGATAGCGCTTAGAGCCTCCATACCCCCGAATCCCCTATCTGTTGTGAATTTCACAACAGTATCTAACATTTCACCAGAAGCGACCTGGATTGTTAAATATTGAGCCGCCGCCCGCATGACCGAGATACCCCTTAATTGATTAAGCAAGATTACGCCAGCAAAACCCTTGTCGCGACCGATAATATTGCTACCAGCGCCCAAAACAAAGGTTGGCAATTTGTGCTGTTTGGCAAAGTCGTAGGCTTTAGTAATTTCGTCTGGCTTGGTAATTTTTAATACCACTTTGGCCGCTCCGCCTAAACGCATAGTGGTTAAATTAGCAATTGGTATGTTCGTTTTGTAGTTCATTACAACAAGTATAGCATTCAAAAAGAAATACCCGTTTTAAAAACAGGCATTTCTTTTGGAGGGTCTGGAGGGGCTCGAACCCTCGACACCCTGCTTAAGAGGCAGGTGCTCTAACCAGCTGAGCTACAGACCCGTGGTACGCCAGGAGGGATTCGAACCCCCGACCCTCTGTTCCGAAGACAGATGCTCTAATCCACTGAGCTACTGGCGCGCGAAACTATTATACCAGATTTATCTTATTCAAGATATCCTCTGTAAAATCTTCTAACGAATCAAGCACCATATCGGCAATACTAAACTGTGGTTGGTGGCGATCTTCGGGGGCGGGTACAGCCACACAATAGGCCTTGGCCGCCTTGGCAGCAATCACACCCTTTATAGAATCTTCGAATATCAAACAATTTTCGGGCAATACCCCTAATTCTTTAGCCGTACTAATATTAATGGCAGGGTTTGGCTTGCCCAAAGGTTCGTCTTGAGCTGATCGAATAACCTTAAATCGATCACGTATACCAAATTTGTCGACTACAGCATCGATAACTGCGTAACGTGATGACGACGCCAAGGCTAGTGGTAAACCCGCTTGGCTGCAAATGTTCAGTGCGTGATCCACGCCCGGCATGGGCTGACCATCGGCTTTAACGCCGGCCACAACGCCATCTATCAGCGCCTGCGCCACTTGATCCTGGCTTGGTGTAGCCCAGGCATGACGCTCGTACCAATAGCTAGTGACTTCGTCAACCCGCATACCCATGGTGGCTCGAACATTATCTTCGTTAATTGACACCCCCAGACCGCTAAAAACCTTGATTTCTACCCGACGCCAAATCGGTTCGCTATTTATTAACAAGCCATCCATGTCAAAAATTACAGCTTTAATCATACATGTCATTATACATGAAAAGCCCCCTTATTCGGGGGCTTTATTAAAGTTGGTTAGGTCGGATACTCTTGGCGTTTGATCGACAACGATAAATATATCACTATAATATTCTGCGCTATCGCTATCTTGAAAATATAAGTTACTAGACCCAAAAGATAAAGCTCGTTCTCTTAAAGCAGCTGGTAGTGCAACCCGCCGCTTGCTATCAATTTTACCTTCATAGTGGAAACCGTTATCCAAGTGATCCTTACAACAGGTGATATGGATACGAAACGGGTTAATGAAAAGCTGGAAAAAACATACTCTCGTTTCAATATATAGAAACCCGTCTTTCGGCAATGTTATTCTACCAGCTACATCAATTTTACACGGTACAGCAGACATATTTACCACTTCCTTTCAAAAAGTACAACCCTATCCTTTCATTATACACCACTGTGACTATTTTGTCAACTCTTTGCCTTATTATAACACTTTTTATGCGTAAACAAGTCCGGCTTGTGCAGGGGGATTATATGGGGGTGATGTGGTATATCATATATGGTATAATAAGCCTATGAATAAAGTCGATTATAAACAAGAAATTGGTAAATTAATTGCCGAAACTCGAATTGGACAGGGGTTAACCCAGGCCGAACTAGCCAAAGCTTTGGGTACATCCCAGAGTGCTATTAACCGTATCGAAAAAGGTGGCCAAAACATTAGTTTAGATATGGTGGCTAAAGTTAGTGAAGTGTTAAATAGGCATATTTTATCTATCAACCGCCGCAAAACTCTGAATTTCAAGATAAATGGTGGCCGTAAATTACATGGTAGTATAAAAGTTAACACTAGTAAAAATGCAGCTGTAGCCTTGCTATGTGCGTCGATTTTGAACAAAGGCAAAACTACCCTAAAATACCTGGCAAAGATTGAAGAAGTTTATCGAATTATTGAAGTTTTAAACAGTCTGGGTGTTAAAACTACTTGGGTAAATAATGGGCACGATCTAGAAATTGTGCCACCCAAAAAATTGACTATCGATAAGCTAAATAAAACCGCCGCCCAGCAAACTCGCAGTGTAATTATGTTGATGGGTCCTTTGCTACACTTTTTTAGCGAATTTAAACTACCTTACGCCGGTGGCTGCCATTTAGGGCAACGCACCATAACACCCCATTTGAATGCTCTGGAATATTTTGGGCTAAGTGTTTCGGCCGATATTACAGGTTTTTATGACTGTGTTGTAAGTTCTACAACAGGTGATAAAATTTTTACTCTAGGTGAACGTGGCGACACTGTAACCGAAAATGCTATTTTGGCGGCGGCGCTTGATGCTAATAAAACTACCATTCGTAATGCTTCGCCTAATTATATGGTGCAGGATTTATGTTTCTTTTTGCAGGATTTGGGTGTAAAAATTGACGGTGTTGGCACGACTACTCTGGTAATCCGTGGTAAAACTAACATCGACCAGTCAATCGAATACTACCCGGCCGAAGACCCAATCGAAGCGATGAGTTTTGTGGCGGCGGCGGTGGTGACCGATTCAGAAATTACTGTCAAGCGAGTACCGATGGAGTTTTTAGAAGTCGAACTCGAAACCCTGCGTCAGATGCAGTTACAATTTGAAGTTTCATCGGAATATCAGGCCAATAATGGTCGGACGCGTTTAGCTGATATTACTGTTAAATCTAGCAATTTGGTAGCGCCAGCTGATAAAATCCACCCGTTACCTGCCCCAGGATTGAACATTGATAACCTGCCGTTTTTTGCAATTATTGCCGCCTGTGCAACTGGCCGAACATTGATTCACGACTGGGTATTTGAAAATCGAGCTGTGTATTTAACTGAGTTAAATAAACTTGGCGCTAATACCGAGCTGTTGGATGCACACCGAATTTATATAGAAGGTCCAACCCACTGGCATGCAGCCGAAATGATTACACCACCAGCTTTAAGGCCAGCCGTAGTTATAATGCTTGGTATGTTAGCGGCCAAGGGCGAGTCGATTTTGCGCAATGTTTATTCGATCAATCGTGGCTATGAAGATTTTGCTAAACGGCTCAATAGCTTGGGCGCTGACATTGAAACGTTAACAATTATTTAAGAATGAGGGGAAACCATGTTTCCCCTCATCGCGCGGACGGCTGGCAAAGCCAGACCAGTCCGGCTGCTCCCCTTCTTAAGAACTAACAGATAATAATTTTTTACGTTTATAAAATTTGATGATTTCGTACCAGGCGGTAGCTATAAACGCCGCTAGTACTACAACTATTAAGTGCGATGCGTTTAGGGCGGTGAACCTTAGCACGTTGCTGAGCGGTGTGTAAATAACTATCACAAAAGCGACCAACATTATTAGCAAAATTAGGCGCAAAATTTTATCTTTAGCTAAAATTTGGAGTGACTTTACTAAGCTATTTACTTCGGAGCTGTTCACGAGCACCAAAAAGATATTAGCTATCACAATAGTGGCAAACCCCATAGTACGCGCCAGGACTGCCCCGCTGGTATTTAGCACGTAACAATAAATCGCAAAAGTCGCTGCAAAAACGGTTAAACCTTGCACGATACTTTTAATCAGCAGCTGGCGAGTGATAATCTGTTCTTTGGCTGCCCGCGGTGGATGGTTCATAATGCCGGCTTCGGCTGGCTGTCTTTCAAACACAATTGAGCAAGTTGGATCGATAATTAGTTCTAGCAACATGACGTGCACCGGCAACAGCAACAAACTGCTAGTTTTGATACCGATTAACGGTGATACAACAGCCACTAGAATAATGGGGATGTGAATAGTTAAAACATAGCCAACCGCTTTGCGGATGTTATCGTAAATCCGCCGACCATCCTGAATTGTGGCCGGTATGGTTGAAAACCTATCGTTAAGCAGCACTAAATCGGCGGCTTCGCGTGACACTTCGGAGCCTTTATGACCCATCGCAATGCCAATATCGGCATATTTTAAAGCTGGAGCATCATTAACACCATCACCGGTCATAGCCACGATGTCACCATTGGCCTTAAAAGCCTTGACGATGCGCATTTTATGTTCGGGGATAACGCGTGAAAAAATATTGACGTTTTTGATAGCTGTTTTTAAATCTTGATCTGTCATTTTGTCTAGTTCATCACCTGTGATGACCGCTGTGCTATTGATACCAATTTGCTCGGCAATACTTTTGGCAGTGACGCCATTGTCGCCAGTGATCATTACGACCCTAACCCCAGCTTTGGTGCAAATACCAATATCGCGTTTGATGCTCGGCCGAATACGATCGGCTAGGCCGACTAGCCCCTGCAGGGTCAATTTACAATCTGTAATATCATCTGGAATATCTTTGGCGGTTTTGAGCTTGGCGCTAGCTACCGCGATCACTCGCAAACCAGCCTGCGCCATGGCGCTGATTTGTTGCTCGATGTCATGCTGCTGCGGCTGGGTTAAGCGGCACAAAGTTATGATTTGTTCGGCCGAACCTTTAGCCGCAATCACAATTTGGCCATTTTTAGACCACACGTGACCCATCATTTTTAATTTATTGGTAAAAGCATATTCGTGCAATAACTGGCCACTAAACAGCTGCGATTTACTAAGCCCAGCTTGGTTACAATATTCTAGCATGGCTTGCTCCATCGGGTCGTAAGTATCAACTTCGCAGGCTAAACCCATAATTTTGGTGAATTCGCCTACGGACACACCGATTGGTTGGGCTTGCTGGACTGACATTTGGTTCATCGTTAATGTGCCAGTTTTATCGACACATAAAACCGATACTTCACCTAAAGTTTCTACCGATGATAAATCGCGTACTAATGATTGCTTTTTTGCTAAGCGCCACACCCCCATCGACAAAAAGACGGCTAATATTACCGGAAACTCTTCGGGAATTGTGGCCATGGCTAGCGTGATACCAGATAAAATGCTGTTAATTAAACGATCTTTAAAATCGTAGTTAGTTAAGTTAAACCAAGTCGCGATTACTACTAATAAAAATAGCCCGGCGGCCGCAATAGCACAAATTTTAACCAGCCGGCGGATTTGTTTTTTTAATGGTGAGACATTTTTGGGCGCGGCCTGAATACTGGCGCTAATTTTGCCATATTCGGTTAAAAGGCCAGTTTTCGTCACCTGTACTTGAGCGCTGCCTTGGGTTACAAACGTGCCGGCGTAACAATAGTTTGTTTTAAAGTGCGCCGATGTATTATCGGGCTCGGCACTTTTCCAGACACCAACTGATTCGCCCGTTAGCATCGATTCGTCAAGGCTTAAATCGCTACTTTTAATTATTAGCCCATCGGCTGGAATTTTAACACCTTCGTTAATTAACATTAAATCACCTGGCACCAAGTGGCTGCTAGGTATGGTAGTTGCTTGGCCGTTACGAATAACCACAATGTTGGGTTCGGATAAATCCCTAAGTGCCTGTAGGGTTTTGTCAGTTTTCCATTCCTGGATTGTTTCGATTACAATCATGGCCACCACAAAAATCAGCATAATTGAACCGTCGCGGTATTCGCCCAAAATAAAATAAATTGTCGATGCTAACAGCAACAGCAGAAACATTGGTTCGGCAATGGTGTGCAAAATTTTAAGGATAAAATTATCTTTGCTAGGTTTAGCCAGTTCATTTTTACCATACTTAATAAGCAGCTGTGCAGCTTGCTTAGTTGTCAAACCATTATAATCAGTCATGAAGTCTTTCTTGGGGCGGATAACAGGACTTGAACCTGCGGCCTCCTGTGCCACAAACAGGCGCTCTAACCAACTGAGCTACATCCGCCATGTAAACATTATTTTAGCACAAAATACCCCTATTAACTAGCTGGCGAAGGCGGCAGCTGCACTGGCATCGGCTTGGGCGGTTCGGGCATAAAAGCCTTTTCGGGGGTAATCGCTTGGCTAGATCGCACAGGGTTAGCTTGACTTAGTATCTTAGAATTAGCATAGCCACGCACCACTTTACGATTTAGATCTACATTGCGACGAGTCGCAAAATCAACCGAAGACGTAGCACCAAAACTATCTGGCGCTTGTGCTTTGGCATAACTACTAGTATGAGCGTAATCTTTGGCAGTTTTGCCCCGCGCCACATATTTGTTTAAATCAAGCATAAGAATATTATATAACCAAATATGGTAAAATGTAAGTAATGCGGATGTCGTATAATGGCTAATATACCTGCCTTCCAAGCAGGTGATGCGAGTTCGATTCTCGCCATCCGCACCATGCCCCCGTAGCTCAGTTGGATAGAGCAGGAGACTTCTAAGCTCAAGGTCGCTGGTTCAAGCCCAGCCGGGGGTACCAAAAATTATATTTTTCTTCTTTTTAGAGTTAAAATCACTGTAGTTAGGCCGATTAGGCCAATTATGACGCCAAAAAACACAACCATGCTGCTACCTGCCCCTAGTACACCTGTATTTGGCACTTTTGGCGGTGCATTGGTTATATGGTAAGTGGCATCTACGTTAGTGGTAGCGGTTAAATCATTGCCAGAAATTAGGTAGGCGGCAGGAATTGTAAAGTTAATTGGGTTGCTACTAGTAGCGGTTGGTGTACCGCTAAAGGTCATCTGTATAGAATTATCATCAGGCAAGGCTGACTGGCTGACAGTGACCTTTAAACCAGCTGGTAGATTGGTAAACCAACTAGTAATATCAGTCCCGGCTGGGATAGATTGTATAAAGCTGGTATTAATTAGCTGCAAGATAGCAGTTTGGGGTGTCAGGGGCGTGCCAATAGCGCCAGTCACGGTGATATTAGCCAGGTTAGCCGCTGGCGTGGTGACATCCCACACCGTCCCTGGATTACTAGACACTTCAAGGTCTAAGCTAGACGTTAATTGGCTACCAGGAATGGTGGCAGTAATAGCATCAGTACTATTGGTAGTTGGAGTGCCGTTAAAGACAACTGTTACACTGGTATCACTAGTTTCAGCTGGTACAGCTAAGGTCGCGTTAAGGCCAGCTGGGATGTTAGTAAACCAGTTAGTCACATCAGTCCCAGCAGCTAGTCTAGTTCTAAAAGCTACACCATTGTTAATGGCAGTATCAGTTAGGGAGATGGTTAGAGTTTGGTCGTTAGCTAAGGCGGTACCAGTCCAACCGGTAATGGTGGCTGGGGACATAGTAGCTAGTGGGGTGGCAATGTGCCAGACAGCGTTAGGGTTGGTAGTAACGTCTAGGGCAGCATTAGTCTGTAAGGCACTGGCTGGGATAGTAATCACCATGGTGCTAGTTGAGTTTTCAGCTGGAGTGCCAGTGAAACGAATTGGGATAGTGGACGCACCGGCTGGTACAGCTGTAGGGACAGTAGCTATTAGGCCAGCTGGTAGATTAGTAAACCAACTGGAAATGTTAGTCCCAGCTGCTAGGGCGGTGGTACGGCCACCTAGGGCAATTGTGGCAGTTTGGGGCACTAGTTCGACCGTATCCCAACCAGTCACTGTGGTATTAGATACTGTGGCAGAGGCTGAACCAGCGTAGAATGTAACACTACCATGTTCCGTACTGGTGGTGGGAGTCCATTCAGTGGTGTTAGGAAAGCTAACGTAAGTAGCTGGGGTTTGAGCGCCACAATCTGGTGTAGGAGTAGCTACAGCACAGCTTGTGCCATCAGTGCGATACCAAATGGCATTAGCGTACGTACCTGTGGGGGCGTTGATGGTGCGGACTGTTGCGTTGTAGGTGGGGGCTACTTGGCTGGCGGTGGTAGCATCGACTGTGGGATTGGTGCTGGGCGTACCAGTTGAACCGATCTTGGTGGCGTAAGGATCAATGAGGGCTGACGAAGTCGACACGGTTGCACCACCGACCTTGAATGTGGCGGTGCGACGAGCGTAATTAGAGAAAGTATAATAAAACATACTACTGAAATTAGTGCCACTGCTGGTGTCTAGTGAGCTAAACAAGTTAGCTGGGATAGTACCGGCAGTTGAGTTGGAAGCATAGTAAGAGAAGGTGCTGCTGAACATGGAGTTAAAACTTGTACCCTGGCTAGTATCGATGGAGCTGAACAGGCCAGCTGGGATAGTACCG
>WRFU01000020.1 GCA_009778675.1 Candidatus Saccharimonadota bacterium | reverse complement strand
GATCCGGCGGGTCGGGTCGGGGGCGACCCGCCGAAAGCCCTGCGGGCTTTTTTCAACCTCTTTTTTCGCGGCAGATTTATTTTGTGCTAAAATAGGTTCGGATTTCCGAATAGAAGTCCACCAAATGAAAGAGGTGATTTTATGGTCGCCTTTTTCATTTTTTTAAGCTTATGTTAAAATGGGTACGATGAACAAAATTGTAAAATATTTGAACCAGCATATTGCCGGTGATGTTTATGGCAGCGCGTACACCCTGGAAGCTTACGCTACCGATAAAAGTCTAATGGCAATGAAGCCCCAGGCGGTAATAATGCCTAAAAATACGCATGATATTCGTAAAGTTGTGCGTTTTTGCTATCAGCTAGCCGAAAAAAACGTTAAGATCGGGCTAACCCTTAGGGGCTGTGGCAATGATAAAACTGGTGCGGCCATTGGTAAAGGTATTGTTCTAGACACCAGCGCCTACATGAACGAAATTCTAGAAATTGACCCCAAGCAGCGTTTGGTACGTGTGCAGCCGGGGATTACGGTCGGCGAGCTTAACCGGGCACTGTCGCTTTATAATCTGTGGCTACCCTGCACACCCGCTTACACGCAGCACACTATTGGTGGTATGATTGCTAATAATTTAGGTAACGACATGGGCGGGGATTACGGTAAAATCAGTAATTTTGTCGAAAAGGCCGAAGTGGTTTTGAGTAATGGCGACGTCATTCAAACCGGCAAACATGCTCGACGCGAAGTGAACCGCAAAAAAGGTCAACAAACCTTCGAGGGCGAAATCTACCGTGGCCTAACTGGTTTGCTAGACGACAAAGATAAAATTATCGAAGAATTTTTGGCTGATGACGATGTTGACAACACCGGCTACGAATCGATCGCCGATGTCCGCAATCGGGATGGCGCGGTCGATCTGTTGCCGCTATTATGCGCCAGCCAGGGTACGCTAGGTATAATTTCGGAGGTTATTTTAAGTGTTGATTTTGCGAGCGGCCAGCCCACGTTAGCCGTTATAAAAGTGCCGAATAACGACGTGGCGCGGGATGTGATCGATGCTGTTACACCATTAGAACCCAGCAAATTTAACCTCTACGCAGCTGAAATCTTTGAGGATGTCGCCCTAACCGGTAAAACGTTTGCGACTTTGGGGGATCTCAAGCCTGGTGAAGTAGTGTTAACACTAGCTTTTTACAACACCAAAGCTAGAACACGGGGCAAAAAGCTCAAGCAGCTAGCTAAAATCTGCGATAAAATGAATCTAACGGTTACGATTTCGGATAGCAAAAATTACGCGCAGTTGGCTGGTATGTTTGGTGTTATTGGTAATTATTTAAACCAAGCGCCGACCAAAGTCCCAGTGGTAGATGGCGCTTATATACCAATTAATATTCTAGGCGAATATTTTACAGCCATTGAAGGTCTAGGTAAAAAATTAAACTTACGGATGCCAGTTTATGGCTCAGTTTTAAATGACATTTTTAACATTCGTCCTAGTTTTGATCTTGATTCGGTCAGTGGCCGTCAATTAATCTATAAATTATTAAAAGATTACACTAAACTAGTTGATACTTTGGGTGGTAATATTACCGGCGGCGCACCAGAAGGCCGCTTCAAATCAGCCGTAACTCGTGCTACCGTTAATGAACAACTGTTAGACATGTACGGCCAAATTAAAACTATTTTTGACCCTAAAAATGTGTTAAACCCGGGCGTTAAGGCCGATACCGATATCAAAGAACTAATTGAAAACATGCGCCTAAAGTACAATGAACCAATCATTCACGAGTGACAGTCGTAACGTAGTAGACAAATATAAGGGTTTACCCAACGAGGCGATTGTGGCGGATTTAGACAAAACCCGCATACCGTTGCAGATAGCCGTAGAAAACATTGAACACGATTTTAACGCGGGCACTATTGTTCGTAACTCCAACGCTTTTAACGCTGCAGCTGTACATATTATTGGTCGCAAGCATTACAATCGTCGCGGGGCAATGTGTACCGATAAATATTTACATATTAACTACTGGGAAACGGTATCGGCGTTCCAAGATTTTGTGCGTAAAGCGGGGGTTAGGGTGGTAGCGATCGAAAACAACGTGCCAGGAGTAAAACCGCTGAAGTTATATAACTTCAAACACCAGACTTTGCTGGTGTTTGGTAGCGAAAATAGTGGGATAAGTAGTGAGCTTTTAGCACTAGCCGACGATATCGTGTCAATCGAACAGCTAGGTAGTACGCGCAGCGTAAATGTCGGTGTTGCCAGTGGTATAGCTATGTACGAATATGTACGCCAGTGTGTTTTGTAAAGATAGACAAGCCACAAGACAGTCTTGTGGATATGCGTAGAGGTTAGGGTGCTTTTGGCTTGACAGAATTAGCAATCTGTGCTACACTGTAAGTATAACCACATGTGGTGTTATTTTGTTATAGCCTGCATGTAGGCATATTTTTGCTTTCGTACAGTAGTAAGAATATGCTACTTGTACTTTATACAATTTGTTTCTCGATTTCACTTGGAGGTGAAAAGATATGGGTGCGATTATCACAATAATTGTTCTGGTTGCTGTAGTGATTGCGGCAGCTATAGTCTGTAACCGTAGCATTGACGAGCGGCTGGTAACCGCTGCGACAATAGCAGGCTGGGCACTAGGCATTGTAGCTTTTGTAATCTTTGTTCTTTCGTTAGTTTATAAAGGTCCACCAGCAAATGCTAAGGTTGTAAAAACCGACCAGCGGTCGATCGTGGCTGTTAGGCGAGACGACGGCAAGAACCATTACCTGTATATACCAGATGACAATGGCAATACGTTGTATGTTGTTAAATTTGACGACAACAACAAGAACAGTGTCAAAAACTTTACGGGCGACGATACTATTACCATCCACTACAAGAGCGAAACAGGCTACGTGATAGCCCGCTACATAAAGTGGGGTGATAGTTATTGGCATACTGGTGGTGATGCTGTAACGTATAATATCTACGTTCCAGACAAAGACGCCTTTGACCAGTCAGCCTATAACGCAAAAGTAGAGGCAAATAAGGTGCCCGATTTGTGGTAATAGGCAGGTGAATCAATGAAACATAAAACCCCGCGTGATAGCAGCGCGGGGTTTTTGCTAGCAAATTATATAGTGATATACTTGATTTATTGGCTAACGGTGCTATATTAAAAGCATAATTGCATGCGCTGCTATATTGCTAGGCTTTGCATGTTTTGTACATATTCAATGTATTGCCCGCATGTTGTTGGGGCAATGCCAAAGATGATTTTCTGGATCGGAGAGTGTACCATGAGGGCAAACTTATTGGCAATAATTTATTTTATTGCATGGCTGATTGGCGTAATCCTTATTACCGTTGGTCTGATGGTAACTGTGGATCTGTTAATTCGCGTTGCTATAATGGCTATTGGTATAGTGATTGTGATAGTTATAATAAGACTTATCAGTCGCCATGACAAAAAGTTGCAATAATCATCATCGATACGAAGCCCGCTACTGGTTAGCGGGCTTTTCGTATGCTAAAATGTACTCTATGCAAGTTACAACTAAAAAATTATCAGATACCAAAATTGAAGTCACTGTTAAACTAGGCGCTGAAGAATTAGCCGACGCTAAACTGGTGGCACTCAACAAATTGGCCAAAAGCGCCAAAGTGCCAGGTTTTCGCGAAGGTAAAGCCCCGGCTAGTGTAGTTGAAAAGCACGTTGATCAAAATACTTTGGCGAGCGAAACACTAGAAAACGCTGTCAGTAAGGCTGTTGCTAAAGCTTTCATGGACGAAGATATCCATGCACTCAACCAGCCACAGATTGAAGTTACTAAATTTGTGCCAAATCAGCTAGCCGAATTTACAGCTACCAGTGATATTTTCCCGCAGGTAAAATTGGGTGATTATAAAAATCTAAAAGCTAGACTATCCAAACTAGCCGTAACCGACCAAGAGGTCGCTGACGTTTTGACCAATCTGCAAAATAGCTTTGCCGACAAAAAAGAAGTTAACCGGGCGGTCAAAAACGGCGACGAGGCCGTGATAGATTTTGTAGGTAAAAAAGACGGTAAAGAATTTGAGGGTGGCAAGGGCAAGGATTACCCACTGGTTATAGGTTCGAACAGTTTTATCCCGGGGTTCGAAAACGGTGTTGTGGGGCACAAAGCTGGTGATAAATTTGAGCTAAAAATTACTTTTCCCAAAGATTACCAGGTCAAAACCTTGGCTGGCAACCCGGCGGTGTTTGAAGTAACGTTGCATAAAGTCAACGAAATCATAAAACCGGCTTTAAATGACGAGCTGGCTGCTAAGGCAGGGCCGTTTAAGACTTTGGGCGAACTTAAACAAGATATTAAAACCAATCTGTTGGAACGTAAAAAATACGAAGCCACCGAAAAACTGAAAGATGATTTAGTGCTCGAATTGGCCGACAAAAGCAGCGTACCGCTACCAGAAATTTTAGTTGACGACCAAACCCAAAACATTAAGCACGAAATGGATCAAAACTTAGCTTATAGGGGCATGACTCTGCAAAATTACTTGGAATCTATTGGTAAAACCGAAGATGAGTGGCTGAAAACTGATGTTAAAACGGCGGCCGAAAATAGGGTAAAGATTGGTTTAACCCTGGCTGAACTGTCTAAAGAACTAAAACTAGACGTAACCGATAGCGAGCTAGCAGCCCAAATGGATGAGCTGCGCCTGCATTATAAAGATAATAAAGCGGTGCTAGAGCAACTAGAAGCCGATGGCGCCAAATTTGATATTCGCAATCATTTATTAACCGAAAAAACCATTGCTCAACTGATGAAAATCAACAAATTAGGCTAAAAAGTATTGACAAAATACCCGCCATGGTGTATAATGGAGGTATCTGCTAGATGCGGCTTATTTGCTGTAGCCTAGAGAAGTTTAACAACAAGTTGTAAAAGTCTTTTTTGTAAGGTAGTTTTCTGGATTTTCTGAAAGGCGGTGCATGATGACCGGCACAAATTTACTTAATACATTTCGGATCGATCTGAAGTGTCTGCGGGCAGTCAAGATCGGTAACAACGCTGGGGCAAAGGCAGTCACTTTGACCTTACCTGGCGTGCAGAACAGTGGTAGGTGGCTATTTGAACCCCACTGTGAATCTTTAAAACAGCGAGATGGCTGTGGCGAATTTATGCTGCTAGATTATACGGAACGGTTTAATCTAGCTGATGCGTCGTACGAACTGGCGAATTTATTGTTCCACATTGCTCCCTACTATGACACTATCTATTTAGATGGTGTGTCGTGCGGGGCGCGGGTGTTCGTGCAGGCGATTATTGAGCTATATTTGCGTAAGGAACAAGCTGTGCTTAATAAGATTGTTTTTAACTCGATCGACGGTGTTATTTCACCGCAAGATGTTAAGACGTCGTCGTTTAATTTGGCCAAAGTGTTGCCTGGTTGGCTTGCCCTAATTTTGACGCCATTTTTAAAATGGGTTCATCGTAAGGGCTGGCGAAAAGAAGCTGCCAGTTATGATAAGTTGGATGATGAAATGATCATCAAGCTTAATACTGATGCTAATCAGCGCATTAGCTGGCGGTTGCTTAAGCAGCAGGTGGCAGCTATGAACACGCCGCTGCAGAGTTTTTCTAGACAAATTAGTATCAAGCAATGTGTGGTGGTCACTTCTATTGATGACGAAGTGATCGACAACCAACACAACTTCAACTCGCTGAGCGGATTATTGAAACCGCTCAGGCAAGTTGAACTGCCGACCAAACACTCAACGCTGGCTTATCAGCCGGATGTTTGGCGGGAAGGTTTTTACACTATATGTTGTTATTGATGTGTGTTATAATAACACCATCCGAATGCTACCTACTTGTGCGAGTAGGTAGGTAAGGAGGTGTTGCTGTGTGACTCTAGCCACTGCTACTTTTCTTCGTACGAAAGGAGGGCAGACTGAAGCTCTGAGTATAACAACATAGTACACACAAAAATAGGGTTAACTTTTACATAATGGAGTGCACGTGCACCAACAGCATGCGTTATTCGCGTGGATACTCCTCACAAGTTAACCCAAGGGGCGAGTCTGCTATTAATACTGACTCGCCCTTATCTTTTTGTTAAACTTGCTTTTGTCGCTAGAGCATGAATTTAGCACTCGCATTGCACGAGTGCTATTTTCTTGCTAAAATGGGCTTATGAAAGATTATTTAGTGCCAACAGTTATAGAAGAAACTAATCGCGGTGAGCGGGCTTTTGATATTTATTCGCGCTTGTTGAACGAGCGGGTGATATTTTTAAGTGACGAAATCAACACTCAGGTCGCAAATACTGTGATTGCCCAACTGCTGCACCTAACTTACGAAGACTCCAAGCAAGATATTAAACTTTATATTAATAGCCCCGGCGGAACGGTGTATGATGGTTTGGCGATTTATGACACGATGCAGTATATCGAACCAGACGTGCAAACTATTGGGGTGGGTTTGCAGGCCAGTATGGCGGCAATTCTACTGGCAGCTGGAGCTAAAGGTAAGCGCTATATGTTACCGCACGCCAAAACAATGATTCATCAACCGCACGCCGGCACCGAAGGTACGATGACAGATATGGAAATTTCTTTACGTGAGGGGTTAAACATTAAGGAAACGCTAGCCAAAATTATGGCGACGCATACCGGCCAAGCTTTAGAAAAAGTAAAAGTTGATATGGAGCGCGATTTTTGGATGAGTGCGTTGGATGCGAAAAAATACGGCCTAGTAGATAAAATTATTTAAACCCGCATTGACCATGCTATAATTTAGTTAAATGGTTAAAAATAAAAACTCTGGTAGTGGCCGCGCGCTAAATTTATTTGTATTTTTGAGTAATTTTTCGCGAGCCTTTTTAGATTTTTTTACTGCTGTTTTTTTGTATAAACTTGGTTTTTCGATCCAACAGATTCTGTTGTACTATGTCGTAATCAATGCCTCGGGAGTCATGTGGGTAAGTTTGGCAAATTGGTTGGGGCATAAATATAGCTTTAAAAAAATGTTAGCCCTAGTACCGCCACTGTTTTGCCTAACTTTTGCGCTAATGCAATGGACACCTATAAACACCACGTCGGTCGTTATTCTAGGGGTGATATATGGGGCTTATTATCGTTTTTATTGGATGTCGCGCCACTACTTCACCATTAACGAGTCACGTAAAGGTGAAGCTGCCAATCGTTCCAAGTGGTTTACGATTTTAGAAACAGTTGGCGGTTTGATCGCTACTTATATGGGTGCACTAATAATTGATAGATTTGGAATTTGGGCTGGTATTGGTCTGGCGACATTAGTTTTTACGCTGGGTTGTATGCCGATCTGGCTGAGCCATGAACAACCAATTAAACATAAACGTGATACTGCACGGCGCATTTGGCGCGATATTCCTAAGCGTAGTTTTGCCATATTAATGCTGGCTGATTGTGTGTCGGTAGCTGGGTCGTTATTCCCGTTATTTATCTTTATCAGTATTAGCCGCAGCCTGGAATTTATTGGTACTTTTCAAATTTTTGTTGGGTTAGCGGCCGTTGTCGCAGTTTATGTTTTTGGCCGGATGATGGATAAAAAACGCAGCGACCTATTGTTGTTTGGCGCCGCTGGTTTAGCCCTGGTTTATATGCTTAAACTAAATGTCTCAATGCCACTTTTATTCATGGGCGTGGCCTTACTGGAAGGTTTGTTTGAGCGTTTTTATAGAACATCAGTTGTACGTGATTACATCGCTCTTGGTCAGGATTTTAACCCCAGTAAATATACGCAATTTTATTTAACCGGCGTGGCAATATTCGAGGGCTTGTTCATGCTGGCGGCGTGGTGGTTGCACTTAGATTTGACATTGATTTTGTACATTTGCGCGTTTGGTATCGTAATTTCGGGTTTATTGCGCTTTAATGATCGGCGTAGGGTGTAGACGGGTAATGTGAAAAAATTAAAAGTGTTGAGCACAGATAGCGATAAGCTATATTTGTTTGATTTTTTGACAATGTTTGCAAAGAGTTTTATTGAAATCTTTGCACCACTGCTGCTATACAAACTTGGTTTTTCAGTCCCAATGATTTTGATTTATTTTTTGATTCGAAGTAGCACTTGTTTAATAATGACACCACTGATGACACGGCTAAGCCGTCACATTGGTTTTAAAAAAGTATTAATGATTACACCACCGATATTCTTTATCGCTTATTTGATGATGGTGCTTACGCCAATTAATTTCGTCAGTCTGGCGCTGTTTGGGGTTCTTTATGGTATTTATACGATTGCTTATTGGACGCCGCGTCATTATTTTATCCTTAATTCTAGTCGCAAGAATGAAATGACTACTCGTTCGAAGTGGTTCACAATTTTAGAAACGGTAGCCGGTATGATTGCTACTTTTGCCGGCGCGCTTGTGATCGATAATTATGGTATGGTCGCAGGGATAATTTTTGCTGGCGTAGTTTTGGCATTGGGCTGTTTGCCCATGTTATTTATGCATGTAAAAACCGAGCATTACCGCCGTGACAAATTTTCTAGTATTTTGCGGCGGATTCCGAAAAGTAGTTTGGCTGTATTGTATTTAGGTGAATTTAAGAGTGTCGCCAATACACTTTTCCCGCTATATTTGTTTATTTTTGTGTCACAGCACCTACAATTTATCGCTGGTTTTGAAGTTATGATCGGCTTGGCGTCAATATTGGTAATTTATGTTTATGGTTGGTTGATGGATAAAAAAACGACGTGATTTTTTGTTACTGGCGGCAGTTTGTTTGGCAGCGACATATATTTTTAAATTGAATGTAACGGCGATTTTGCCACTGATGATAATCGCGTTTGCTGAAGGTATATTCATGCGGATGTGGGTGACGTCTTACACGCGCAATTATTATGCTCTGGGCAAAGATTACAACGAAAGTGAATACCAGGAATTTTATCTGATAGTAACATGTGCGGCCGACGTATCAATTTTTGTGATTGCGTTATTGCTGGGTTCTAATTTGTCACTGGTACTGTATTTATGCGCGCTAGGTGTAGTGCTGTCGGGTTTAATCAAATTTAATGTTGGCCGTGACGGTTATGTAAATAATAGTTGTTAAAACTACAACATTAAATCTTTGCCTTGTTGTACTTTTTACGATACACTAAGTATCAAGAAGCAGTTTAGCTCGAGTTTTGAGTGGTTAAAAAGTGGCATAATTTAACCTTAACTCGAACACTAGTAATCTTCGGCGCCAGATTACAAAACAATAATGAGATGGGAGTCTTAAGTGGCAAAAAGTTCAGTCGAACAAAAAGGTCGCGTTTATTTTAGTGAACACGACGAAGCTCTGCCCATTCCTGATCTTACTAAACACCAGAAAGATTCTTGGCGGGATTTCGTCGAGACTGGTTTGAGTGAGATTTTCGCAGAGTTGAACCCGGTGGATGATTACACCGGCCAAAAATTATCAATTCGATTTAAAGATTATTTCTTCGAAAATCCAAAAGTCGATGAACGGGACGCGAAAGATAATTTAACGACTTTTGTGGCGTCGCTGTATGTTAATGTGGAACTAACCAACAAAGTTACCGGCGAAATCAAAGAGCAAAAATTATATTTTGGTGATTATCCGTGGATGACCGATCGGGCATCGTTCATTATTAACGGTGTTGAGCGCGTCGTGGTTAGCCAATTAGTCCGCAGTAGTGGTGTATTTTTTACTGCTACCACAGCCAATGGTCATAACTACTACCAGGCTAAACTTATTCCGACTCGTGGTTCTTGGTTAGAGTTTGAAACCGCTGCTAATGGTGCAATTTTTGTCAAGATTGATCGACGCCGTAAATTGCCGATCACCACACTATTTAGGGCATTAGGTTATCCTAAAAATGAAGATCTTAAAAAACTATTTGCCGATGTTGACAACGGCGAGCTAAGCTATATAGATGCCACAATCGAAAAGGATCCGAGCAAAGGCGCGAATGATTCGTTAATTGAAGTTTATCGCCGACTACGCCCGGGTGATTTAGCCACTGTTGATGACGCGCGAAATATGATTTCACGCACATTTTTTGATTTTAAACGCTACGACTATGGCCGAGTTGGCCGTTATAAACTGAACCAACGTTTAGGGCTAGATATGCCAAATGTTACCGCTAACCGTAGTCTACAGATGGATGATTTGATCGCCATCATAAAAGAATTGATTCGCTTAAATAACACTCAAGAAGCGCCAGATGATATTGATTCATTAGCTAACCGTCGCATCAAATTAGTTGGCGAACTTTTGGCTCGTCAGTTCCGAGTAGGTATGTTGCGCATGCAACGTAATACCATGGATCGCATGAGCATTAGCGATGTCGAAACAGTTACTCCGGGGCAACTTATTAATGCACGTCCAGTGGTCGCCGCGGTTAAAGAATTTTTTGCTAGTAGCCAGTTGAGCCAGCTGATGGATGAAACAAATCCATTAGCCGAACTTAGCCACAAAAGACGCCTAAGTTCATTTGGGCCAGGTGGCCTGACTAAAGAACGGGCTGGGTTTGACGTGCGTGATACCCACCCAACTCATTACGGACGGATTTGTACCGTAGAAACCCCTGAAGGCGCCAATGTTGGTTTGGTATTAAACTTAGCTACTTACGCTCGCATTAATGAATACGGCTTTATCGAAACGCCGTATCGTAAGGTGGTAAAAGGCAAAGTTACCAACGAAATTGAATACTTAGATGCCGCTGCCGAAGTCAACACGATTATTGCTGGTGCCGATGCGAAATTAGATAAAAATGGCAAATTTGTTGAAGAACGGGTTGGGGCTAGGATTCGCCTACACCCAGGGCAAACCGATGCCATGAGTGTCGAATATATTGATGCCGCTAACCGTCAAATTCTAGGTACCACCGCCGCACTAGTACCATTTATCGAAAAAGACCGTGTTGATCGGGCTTTAACTGGCTCGAACATGCAACGCCAGGCAGTACCGCTACTTAAGCCACAGGCGCCAATTGTTGGCACTGGTGTAGAAGCCGATATTGCTAAAAATACTAGTCAATTAATATTAGCTGAAAGTGCGGGCGAAGTTGTACGTGCTGATGCCGATGTGGTAGAAGTTAAGTATAAAGATGGTGTTAAACGCTACGAATTGATCCACTTTAAAAAGAGTAACGATGATCGCTGTATTAACCAAAAAACCCGCGTGACACGTGGCCAGAAAGTCAAACAAGGCGATGTCTTGATCGAAGGGGCGTCAATAGATAACGGCGAACTAGCGCTAGGGCGTGACCTTAAGGTTGCCTTTATGCCGTGGCGCGGTTATAACATGGACGACGCTGTAGTTTTGAGTCGCGCTTTGGTTCAAGATGACGGCCTAACCAGTATTAACATTAAAGATTACATTGTTGAAGTTCGTGAAACTAAGCTGGGGCCAGAACAGGTTACTCGGGATATCCCAAATGTATCTGAAGCTAGCTTAAGACATTTAGACGAAACTGGTATCGTGCAGATTGGTTCAGAAGTTACTGCCGGTGATGTTTTGGTGGGTAAAATTACGCCAAAGGGTGAACAAGAACTAAGTAGCGAAGAACGTTTGCTACGTGCCATTTTTGGTGAGAAAGCCAAAGATGTGCGTGATACTAGCCAGCGCATGAACAATGCCGGTGGTGGTAAAGTTGTAGGTGTTAAAATCTTTAGCCGCGAAAATGGCCATGAGCTAAAAGCTGGTGTACTAATGCAAATCCAGATTTTTGTCGCACAACTGCGTAAAGTTAGCGTGGGTGATAAGATTGCTGGTCGTCATGGTAACAAATCAGTAATTTCGCACATTTTACCAATTGAAGATATGCCATTTACCGAAGATGGTGAGCCGGTCGATGTGGTATTTAACCCACTCGGTGTGCCATCTCGTTTGAATATTGGTCAGTTATACGAAACCCACCTTGGGATGGTGGCACGAGCGTTAGGCTACGAAGTAGCAACACCATCATTTGATGGTGTCACCGACGCTAAAATTAGCGAACAACTAGAAAAAGTTGGTTTAGCGCCAGATGGTAAAGTTCAGCTTTATGATGGCCTAACTGGTGAACCATTCGAAAACCGCACTACGGTTGGTGTGATGCATATTATCAAGCTGCACCACATGGTTAGCGATAAAATCCATGCTCGTTCAACTGGTCCATACACCATGGTAACGCAGCAGCCACTAGGTGGTAAGGCACAAAATGGTGGCCAGCGGTTTGGTGAGATGGAAGTTTGGGCACTGGAAGCTTATGGTGCCGCTACAACCTTGCAAGAAATGTTAACCTTAAAGTCAGATGATGTGTATGGCCGGGCTAAGGCTTACGAATCAATTATAAAAGATGAGCCTATCTTGCCACCAAAACTGCCAGAAGGTTTTAATGTGTTAGTTAAAGAGCTCCAGGGCTTAGGTTTAAGGGTAGATTTGATGGATAGTACTGGACGTACTGACGATGCCGAAAAAGTTCTGACTAGCGAATCAGCCAAAAATGAAGATGTGGTCGATGATGAGGTTAAAGAAATCGTCGAAGAAACGCCAGTCGATATCGAAGAGAGTATAGAAAGCGAAGATTTAGATTCCGAAGGAGCCGAAATAGTGGATGTCGATGGGATGAATGATTTAGGGGAGGAGGCCTAACATGGTAGGAAGATTAACTGAACCAACAGGGGTCACAGATTTTAACGCAATTCGCCTAAGCGTAGCTAGCTCAGCAGATATTCTAAACTGGAGTTATGGCGAAGTCACTAAACCAGAAACTATTAACTACCGCACCCAAAAACCAGAGCGTGATGGACTGTTCTGTGAACGTATTTTTGGACCAACCAAAGATATTAATCCACACGACAACAAACTAAAAGGTGTTAGGTCGCGAGAAGCTGCGGTAGACAAAAATGGCAACTTGGTAACTAAAAGTATTTCTAGGCGCGAACGCATGGGGCACATTGCTCTGGCAGCGCCCGTGGTACATATCCGCTTTATGAGCGGAACGCCAAGCGCTATCAGTCTATTACTTAGCACAACAGTTAAAGATATAGAACGGGTCGCTTACTTTGCTAGTTATATGATTCTAAAAGTTGACGAAGAAACTCGCGATAACAAACTTAAAGAAATACAAAGCGAGTTTGAAGCGGCTAAAGACGCTATTAAACTACGATATGAAGCCGCCGCTAAAGAAGACGACGCTAATGTCAAAGAACTAGCTAAAGCTCAAACTAAAGAACTAGACGATTTAGACACCGACTACACCACCAAAAAAGCGCAATTAGACAGATTTGTGAAAAATAGTTTGATTTCGGAAACAGATTATCGCAACTTGCCAGAAGAATATGAAGATTTGATTGAGGTTGGCATGGGTGGCGCAGCGATTAAGCGCCTGCTAGACGAAATCGACATGCCAGTGTTGATTGCTGAACTTAACGAAGAAGCCAAAACTGCCAAAGGCCAACGTGAAAAGAAAATCAACAAACGTCTAAAGGTGCTAGAAAGCATGCAGGCGGCCAACATTAAACCCGGTGATTTAGTTATGACAGTTGTACCGGTGATTCCACCAGATTTGCGACCAATGGTTAGCCTCGCGGGTGGTCGGTTTGCGACCAGTGATCTAAACGATCTATACCGCCGTGTCATCAACCGTAACAACCGCCTTAAAAAGTTAATTGATTTAAACGCGCCAGAAGTTATTCGCCGCAACGAAATGCGTATGTTGCAAGAAGCTGTCGATGCTCTGATTGACAATTCGGCTTCTAGACAAGGTAAAGCGGCTAATACTACCGGTAACCGTCGTCGCCTAAAGAGCCTGAGCGATATGCTGCGTGGTAAACAGGGGCGATTCCGCCAGAACTTGCTAGGTAAACGTGTTGATTATTCAGGGCGCTCGGTAATTGTGGTGGGTCCAGAACTAAGTGTGCAACAATGCGGTCTGCCAAAACAGATGGCGCTAGAATTATTTAAACCATTTGTAATTAGTTGGCTAATCCGCCACGAATATGCCAGTAATATTCGTAGCGCGACGCGTTTGATCGAAGCTGGCGAGGATGTAGTATGGGACGCGCTAGATGAAGTGATTGATGGCAAGTACGTGCTATTAAACCGTGCGCCGTCATTGCACCGTTTAAGTATTCAGGCATTTATGCCCAAGTTAATTGATGGCAAAGCTATCCAGCTGCACCCGCTAGTTGCGGCCGGCTTTAATGCTGATTACGATGGTGATCAGATGGCTGTCCACCTACCACTCAGTAAAGCTGCTCAGGCCGAAGCCAAAGAATTAATGGCGGCGAGCCGTAACTTGCTAAAACCATCTGATGGCGCACCAGTGCTAAATATTGCCCAAGATGTGGTACTTGGTAACTATTACCTAACTTACAATAAACCATCTGCCCAGTCTGACGTCGTCCGAGCCTATTCTTCGGTTTACGAAGCCGAAATGGCCTACGACAATGGTGCTATACACCTGCAGACACCAATTCGTGTGTTTGCAAAAGGTGAAGTCCGCGATACAACCCTGGGGCGTATATTGTTTAACGAAGTATTGCCAGAAGATTACCCGTATGACAACTCGGTTCAAAACAAAAAACAAATTAAAAAAGTGCTGGCTAAAATTTTTGATGTTTACGGTTCAGACATAACTGTAGCAACTGTCGATAGACTAAAAGACTTAGCTTTTAAATACGCGACCATCGCAGCCCTATCGACTGGTAAAGACGATTATGTTAGCTTTGACCAAGTCCAAGAGTTTGTAGCCGAAGGTGATGGTAAAGAAGCCTTAATCTCGGAACAATTCGACCAAGGCCTTATCACTGATCAAGAACGCCGCACGCTGACCATTAATGCCTGGCGTGGCGTGGATCGGCAAATTACTGAATTTCTAAAAGATCAGATGGGCGGGCTAGACACCAGCATATCTATTATGGTCAATTCTGGTGCTCGTGGTGATATCAGTAACGTTAAACTGGCGGCCGCGATGATCGGCATTATGGTTGATATTCAAAACCGCGAAATCGAATTGCCAATTCGGTCTAACTATAAACATGGCTTAAGTGCCCTGGAATCGTTTATTGCTACTCGTGGCGCGCGTCAAGGCCTAGTGTCGACTGCGCTTAAAACGGCCGATTCTGGCTATCTGACTCGTCGTTTGGTAGATGTGTCGCAAGATGTCTTTACTGTTAGCGAAGAATTTGAAGACCCAGGCTACGAAGTCTTTCGGGATGAAACAGAAGTCACCATGGTCGATTTTGCTAACCGTCTGGCCGGTCGTTTTGCAGCTGCCGACGTACCAGGGCATATAGCGGCTGGTGAATTAATCACGCATGCTATTGCTGATGAAATTAGTGATGACGATGAAGTCAACAGTGTTAAAATCCAAAGTGTACTTTCGACTACCAGCCCGGCTGGTGTGCCGCAAAAAAGCTATGGTCTAGATTTAGCTACCGGTGATATTGTTGAAACTGCTCAACCAGTCGGTGTAATTGCTGCTCAATCTGTGGGTGAACCTGGCACACAGTTAACACTTGATACTTTCCACTCATCTGGTGTAGCCGGTAGTGGTTCAATCGCTCAAGGTTTACCGCGTGTCGAAGAATTATTCGAAGCCAGAGCGCCTAAAGGCCAAGCCTATATGGCACCAATTGCTGGTGTAGTTGACATTTGGGAAGATGGCAACAAGTATGTTGTTCAGATTAAGCCAGAAACTGGCAAAGTAGAAAAGTTTAGCCTAGATGGTTACAAATTGAATGTCAAAGAAGACTCAGCTGTTAAAGCTGGTGATGAAGTTGCCGTCGCGAAAGGTAAAACCAAAAAACCAGCTATTGTCGCGCCGTTCGACGGTGTAGTCGAAGTATCCGAAAATGGTGAATTATTGGTCATGGCCAATGCCAGTGCTCCGGTTAGGGTCGAAATCCCTGGTACACATCAGCTAGTTGTTAAAGCCAATGACAACGTTGTAGCTGGGGATCGCTTAACAGCCGGTTCCTTAAACCTACAAGATTTGATGAAATATCAAGGTATTGGAGCGACTCAACGCTACATTATCAACGAAGTCCTGCGCATCTATGCTGCCCAGGGGCAAGATGTGGCCGATAAGCACCTAGAAATCATTGTGCGTCAGATGTTCAGCCGTGTGCAGATTGATAGCCCGGGTGATAGTACTCACGCTATTGGTGATATTATCAGCCGTGCCGCTGCTATGGCCACTAATGATGAATTGGTCGCTCGTGGTAAAGCACCAATGGAATACACGCAGTTATTGCTAGGCATCACTAAAGTTTCTATCTGGTCAGATAGCTTCCTGTCGGCGGCATCATTCCAAGACACTACCCGCGTGCTGATCAATGCTGCAATTTCTGGTCGCGTTGATAACCTAAAGGGTCTAAAAGAAAACGTGATTATTGGTCGTAAAATTCCAGTTGGTACTGGTGCTATTAAAGAAGATGTGCCAGGTGTCGAATTTGAAACACTAGTCGAAGATTCAATTGCCGAAGATATCGCAGCTAGTGAACTATAAATCAACTATTGTAGTAGAATATAGTTATGCTTTTTACTTACTTAGTTGTAGTCTTTTCGTTCCTATCCGTGTTTGGTTGGGTGTGGGAAACCATCGTTTTTAGCCTGCAAGAAAAGCATTTTGTGCGTCGTGGCTTTTTGGCTGGCCCTTATTGCCCAATTTACGGCGTGGGTGCATTGATGATACTAGCGCTTGCTATCTGGATTCATCAACTGGTTTACCTAGTGATAGCCGCCATGGTGGTAGCCACGCTGTTAGAATATTCTACTTCGGTGCTACTCGAAAAATGGTTCAAATTAAAACTTTGGGATTACAAACGCGAAAAATATAACTACCAGGGCAGAATCTGCCTCAAAACGACTATTATATGGGGCTTCTTTGCACTGCTATTTGTTTATGTCTTAAACCCCAT
>WRFU01000019.1 GCA_009778675.1 Candidatus Saccharimonadota bacterium | reverse complement strand
CACCGAACGGTCATGTTTCATTTTTATGACTGATGCGTTTGGTTGATCAGTAACAGCTACCTCATTGTCTGTTGGTGGTGTACTAACTTCTGGCGCTACGGCTTGTTCTTGCGGTGGATGGTAGAACAACGGTCGGCCATCGGCGTCGTAGGCATCTGGGATTTGATCTGTATCCTTGTCTTCACTCATACACTTATACTAACAGACTAGCCTGGTTTTCTCTACCTAAATGTTTTAAGGCTTTGGGTGTCACCCGTCGACCGCGTGGCGTGCGTTCGATTAATCCTAGCTGCATTAAATATGGCTCATAAAAATCCTCAATCGTGCTAGTTTCGTCGCCAGTCAGAGCCGCCATAGTATTTAAGCCCACGGCTTTTTGGCCGTAATTGTCTAAAATACTGGTTAATAAATTTCGATCGGCAGTGTCTAGGCCAAGTTCGTCGATATCTAGTAGCTTTAGGGCACTAGTAGTAGTTTGAACATCGATGATTCCGTCACCATTAACATCGGCGTAATCACGAACTCGTTTAAGTAGCCGGTTGGCGATTCGAGGTGTCAAACGCGACCGCTGCGATAACAGTTTGGTAGCTTCGGGCTTAATAGTACTACCTAAAATCTTGGCTGAACGATTAATAATCTGACCGATTTCGTCCGGGCTATAAAATTCTAGCCGATATAAATGACCAAACCGATCACGCAGCGGCGCAGCCAAACTACCAGTGCGAGTAGTGGCGCCAATTACCGTGAATTTGGGCAAATCCAGGCGGATGCTACGCGCCGCTGGGCCTTTACCAATTACAATGTCTAGTTTGTAATCTTCCATAGCGGCATATAAAACTTCTTCGACCGTGCGGTTTAAACGGTGGATTTCGTCGATAAATAATACATCGTTATCTTGTAGGTTGGTTAAAATGCTAGCTAAATCGCCCGCCCGTTCTATAGCTGGCCCGGCCGTAACACGTAAATTAGTGTCCATTTCGTGGGCAATAACATTAGCCAGTGTGGTTTTGCCCAAACCTGGCGGACCATATAGCAGCACGTGATCAATTGGCTCATTGCGCTTTTTAGCCGCCGTAATTGCCAGTTTTAAATTATCTTTCAGTCGCTGTTGGCCAATATATTCCGCAAAATTTTGCGGCCGCAAAGTCGCCTCATCTTTTTGCTCAGTGTCATTTTGCGCTTTCGCGTCTACAATTCGCTCAATTGCGATTTTACGACTCCACAAAGTAGTCTAGATCCATTTTCTTGACCTGATAGTTATGCGCTATAGCAACACCAACATTATGTTCAATCATCAGTTCGGTTACTTTATCCCCATCTATCAAGATTATTGACTTATTCTCAGCTAATTTTTGGGCTGAATCAGAAAAACTGGAAGTGGTGATAAAAACACCTTTCATAATATTATTTGCAGCTAAGCTACCCAAGAAATCACGTATAGCTTTTTCTTGGACAATATTATTATCAGCGTAGCGTTTAGCCTGTGCATATATTTTACCCAAGCCCAGAGTATCCTCGTTAACAATCGCGTCGACACCGCCATCACCAGATTTCTTGGTCGTAAAAGATTCACCATAACCCATAGCTCTAAGAAGGTCTGCTATCACCTGTTCGAATTGGTATGGATTCATCTTACGCAGCTCATGGATTAATCGATTTTGTAGTTCGCCATCTAATTTTTCCATTGCATTTTCAATTAATTCTTCTGGTGTGGAGTTTTCCGATGTTATTGTTTTCCGATGTTCGTCACGATTCTTATAATTTAATTGGTTTCTTTGTGTGTTCTTACGATATAGTGGGTAGTTATCGTGCAAGAAGCGTTGATTAAAGTTTTCGTTACCACGTATGCGTAAAAGGTCTTTACCAACCTTAGTAATAATATTTTCGCCACGCTGATGCTGCTCTAATATACCAGCAATTTTTAACGCAGAAATTGCCCAGCCCACACGATTCTCAATTTTATTATTACCAGCTTTGGAGTTTTTTTCGCGACGTAGCTCATCTGGTAAGCCTAGGGAATCTGCAACTAAAACTGCTGCTTCTCGATTATTATGCGGTTTACCATCGCCATAGACCTTTAACGCTAGCAAGAAGAGCTCATTCCATTTTGGCATTTCTTTCATGTATATATTATAGCAATATCTGATTATTTTTGCTGTAGCGCCGCTTTTACTCGTTCGCCCGTCTGCAAAGCTTTATCAATATTTTCCAGCGCTTTGGCGGCATCATTTAAATTGTAACCCAGCGCCATTAGGGCTTCTAGGGCTTCGTCGGCCTGCGGTTGTACACTATTACCGGTTACTAAATTAGAGGCTACGCCAACTTTATCTTTCAAATCCACAATTACCCGTTCGGCCGATTTTTTGCCTACGCCAGCTGCACGAGCAATGTAAACCACATCACTATTGGCAATCGCGCTACGCACCGCTTCGCTTTCGCCAACACTCAAAATTGCCATAGCAGCTTTTGGCCCTACACCCTGTACGCTAATTAACAGCTCGAACAATTTTTTGGCAGCCAAGCTCGAAAAACCAAATAATTCCTGGCTTTGCTCGCGAATGTGGTGGTAAGTGTGCAACTTAACATCGTCATTTAGCGTAATTTTATCTAATTCAGGCGCACTTAACATAATTTCGTAACCGACACCGTGCACATCAACAATCACCGAAGCCTCAGTTTTTTCAACAACTCTACCAGTTATTAAAGCAATCATAATACTATAATAACAAATTCACCTAATTAGAGTTATAGATTATGCTGCGTTTGCGTTAATACGTGTGGGTTATCACTATTAGGCTCAATTAAATCGCCGTTACCAAAACGAAATTCGGTTAATACCTCGCGCCACGGTTTGCCTGTAGCGGCTGCATAAATCATTTGGCCAATATCACCGTGGCATACTAGTAGAATATTGCCCACCAGATTTTGTTGATCAATTTCACTAAGCACTTTGCGGCCACGCTGGATAAGCTGCGGAAAGGTCTCTGCCCCCTTTGGACTTAGAAAGTAGGTTATTCTATCTGTTTTAATTACGTTGTCACCACATACCCTTGCAATATCAGTCACCGGCTTACCAGTTAGAATCCCAAAATCACGTTCGATTAAATCTGGCAGAACTTGAATGGGTTTGGTAAAATTTATTTTGTTAGTGATGATTTGTGCTGTTTCATAAGCCCGCTTCAGCGGTGAACTCAAAATGTGGTCAAACGAAAGGCCACGTTTAGAAATCTGCTCAGCCAATACATTAGCCTGTTCACGACCAATATCAGTTAATGGGGTATCACGCTGCCCATTCAAAATTCCATGCGAATTATCTTCGTCTTGTCCGTGCCGAGCAATAAAAATAGTTTGTGCCACCAAGTGATGATACCAGATGTAGCACATCACATCAACGTGCTACACTAGAAATATGTTTGATGATATTTTGCAACTTTATGACGGCGAGACGCTAAAGCAGATCCAAGAATATTTGGCTGGCAGACGCACCGGATTTAGCGTAACAATGCCTTTAGTTGGTACAGATTTTCAAATAAAGGTTTGGCAGGCGTTGATGACAATCCCATACGGGCAAACCAGAACTTACCAGCAAATTGCCGCCCAAATTGGCCACCCAAAAGCTTGCCGGGCGGTTGGTGCGGCCTGTGGTAAGAACAAATGGCCGATCATTGTACCCTGCCACCGCGTGGTAGCCAGCCACGGCCTAGGTGGGTTTGCATTTGGGCTACCAACAAAACAAGCCCTACTAGAGCTCGAGCAGCCAAAATAACTGCTCGCATAGGGCATTGTTAGGAGTATAGCATAGATATATGTAAAGGTCAAGAGCGTTTAGGTGAGCTGAATCCAACAACTGCTACAATCAAACTACAAATAGCTGTCAACACCACCAATAGCTCTGTTTGGGGATGTTCTTGCAGCCCAATAATAAATGCCATGCTAATCCACATAGCTGAAATCACTAAAGCTGTATATGGATATTTAATGTGAATCAATAGGTTACGGACGAAATTATTAGCCATGTTTATATGCTACTACTTATGGCATTAAAAATAAACTGATCTTTATTGGCTAGCGATGCCAGAATATCAGCGATAACAGTATAGCCTTCGGCTTCACTATAACGAGATGACAAAGGATAATCAGCACTCAACCCACCCCTATCATTGACTGCTTTTACAGCACCAGCGATACCATCCCGAAGCGCGTAGAAATAAAAACTGGCATCGATACTGTCACCTAGCCTATTCATAGATGATAGAAACACTTGCATTGATTTGAGCATCATTAGTTCGGTTTCACTAATTTGAAAAGTTAAAGCACCATTTTTATCCAAGATTTGATAAAACAATTTAAACAATTGCCCTTTTGCAAACACATCTTTTACTGTGGCTTCAGCCCGCATTGCAACTAGTTTGCTGTCTACTGCCACCGCGACTTGTTCTAGCAACGAGTTAGTGTCGAGTGAGTGATTCTGCAATACAAGTGCTAAATCAGGGCAACAAAAATAAAAAGCAGATTTTATCACTCGATCAATATGACTATAGCCGTTTAATACCCGCAAATATTCATACATATAATCATATAGGGCTCGGCGCGATGAAGGCGGATCGACCACAATACCAAAATCAATGATTCCGACTTTGTTGTTTGGTAAAAGTTTGATATTACCAGGGTGTGGATCACCAAAAAAGTAATCCGCAAAAAAGGCTAGATTTAGCAATTCGGTACCAAAAATGGTAAGTTGTGTTTGTAAGTCTGAGCCGACTAATTCCTTAGTGATATCAATTGGGTTTTTGTCACTACTGCCAACCATAACTTCAGCTAAAGTTGGGCCGGCAATAAAATCCTGTACGATCGCATGTGAGTTTGAAAGGTTTTTATAAACCTTGGGGATAACAATGTTTGGGTTATGTTGATAATAATTATAAAAATATTCAATATTTGCGATTTCGCGGTTGTAATCAATTTCAGCCTTAGTAGTTTTGACAAACTCAGCTGCTAAACTCTTAAAATCTATAATCGTGCTGGGTAAGAATCGGGGGATTACCCTTGCTAAGTTCTTAATAGTTTTTAAGTCATTGTTTAAGTTCTGGGTAGCACTAGGTCGTAAGACCTTAATTGCGACGACTTCACCAGTTTTAAGTTGGCCTTTATAGACTTGAGCAAATGACCCAGACGCAAATGCTGTAGATTCTAGATAGCTAAAAGCGCTAGCGTCAACGTAATCATATATGTTTAGTGGTTCAATTTTAACGTTTTCAAATACTGATAATTCTCTCGGCCCCGACCAGCCTTTCATAAAGTTACTGTTGGTCGCCATGATTTGCAGAAATTTAATATAAACACCACCCATTTCACTTAAGCTATAAAAAATAGCGCGTTTATATTCACTGGTTTTATTAGTAGTATCACTTAACTTAATAGCTAGCAATTTGCTACCTAATTTGGATATTTGCGGGATTTTATTCATTTTTTCGCAAAACCTATAAAAAACAGTGCGACAGTCATTAATAATGCCGTAACAGGCAATAATATGTCATCTGTACGCAAGAAATAGACTAACATAATAGTTGCAATCCAAATAAATACAATGCTCACCGACACAAAAGCATATTTCATGATACTAGTATATAACGCTATGCTACCTAAGACAACGTCTGTAATAGCTACTTAAACCACAACTCACTGCTTAGCGGCCAGGGGTTCATGGCACAGCCGCGTAGATCAATCGATTGTTGTTGCATAATTGGCGCGGGTGCACCAGGGGCAGAACAAACTGTTTCGTTGTCGCGGTGACCCAAGCGATGCCCAACTTCGTGGTTAATGACCATTTGGCGGTAACTGAGCAAATCGCCACCAGCGGCAATCCAACTATCCGACATGCCATTCCAGCGATCAAGGTTAATCACGACGTTGTTGCCAGCCTGGCGTGTCGCAGACGCCCGGTGCATAACCTGGCACGTACTGGGCTTCGCTTAAAATTAGTTTGAAATTACAGCCGCTAGTGACTTCTTTAAAAGTCACGCCAGCTCGTATCCACCCCTGGGGATTACTTAAAGTTGCAGCAGCGATAGCTCGAAAATCATCCAACGAGCCAACATTACCGTGGCTAAACACACAATAGGCATACAACCGCCCACCAGTAGCAGGTGGCTGAACAGGCGCTGGGGCTGGTGGTTGTTGGTTTGCGCCAGTGTTAGTGTTAGTTGTGGTTGATTGGTCATTGGTAGTTGGTGGGTCAGTTTGTTTTTCGACCGGTGGTTCTGTAGGCCGATCGTCAACTTTGGTCGCGGTTTTAACCGGTTCGTGTTCTACGTTAATCTTGGTGTAATACTGTTTTAGCACCACTAAGGTAAAAACATTAAGTGTGAGAGCTACTACGGTGACGATCAGTGAGATCCAGAATAGTTTGTGATGGTAGGTTATTTTGGTCATTTTTTGTATTGATTTAACGGTATATACAACCAGTATAGCACACCAGGTGGATTTTGTCAATATGTGGTCGGGATGACAAGACTTAAAAACGGCCTCACGGCCTTTGGGTCGGTGGCGTTGATAATCCGCTACCGCGCGCCAGATGGCGCAAAATAAGCGTGGTCGGGATGACAAGACTTGAACTTGCGGCCTCACGGCCCCCAGCCGTGCGCGCTACCAACTGCGCCACATCCCGTGGTCGGGGCTACTGGATTTGAACCAGCGACCTCACCGTCCCGAACGGTGCGCGCTACCAAGCTGCGCCAAGCCCCGTTACCTACTATTATAACACTAAGGAGGAGAGCAGCCAGAGCAGCTGGCTTTGCCAGTGCCCTGCGCGATGAGGGGAATCATATGGTTGCCCTCATAGTCCTAGTAGTGTATCACTACTTTGGTGCCAACCGGCGCAAAGTAATACACTGCCGTAGCGGCTGCGTAAGTCATATTTATACAGCCATGGCTCATAGGGTGGCCAAAGTTGTGATGCCACCAGGTAGCGTGGAAAGCTCGGCCGGCCGCATCAAAATAACTGACCCAATCCACAATGTGATTGCCCGGCGCATCTTTCATAAACTCGTGCTGGACTTTGCGCGTAATCTTAAATGTGCCGGGGTAAGTTGGCGTAACCGACGTACCAGATGAAATCAGATAGCTAACTAGCAGCCGATTACCAGTATATAACGAGGTCGTTTGGGTGCTTAAATTAACATCAATCCAACTTTCGCCTTCGGGTTTGATGGTTTCGGTTGTAAAACCAGATTCGGCCGCTTGCAGTGCTTGGTCTAAGTTTTGGTTATTGTTAACGGCCGTAATTAGTGCATCGGCCACTGGCGATATGTTAACTAACGCGTAACCATCCTGGCCATCTTGTAGAGTTACATCTTGACCACCTGGGGTCACAAAAACTATTTTATTGACAGCGCGTGATGGCAAAAATTGTGCTGCTTGGTCGTTCAAGAATTGTTCAACTTTATTTTTATCTAATACAACTTCTAGCTCGCCCTTGGCATTGGTTTGAGTCGTAACCCAAGCTGCGATATCTTGAGGTTCAGCATAAAAAGCTAGTTTACCGTTTAGGCCTAAATTGAGCTTTAACCCTAGCCGAGCGTTGACGTAATCGGCAGCTAGTTTAGCGGCTTTGTCACTAACTGCTGGCTGTAGAACCGTGGAATTTAATTTTACGTTTAATTCCCCTGGCTTGGCCAACACGTCATTTAGACCGGCTATCAAATCGGCTGCTTTGGGCTGTTGACCAGTTTCGCTCGGCGTAACTACAAACTGTGAACCGTTGTAAGCGATCGCAGCATCTTTAACGGTTTTAGATGCAGCCGGGAAAGCTTTGTTTAGCCAGGCCTGGATATCGCTAGATTGGTAACTAGTGGCTAAATGGATCTGGCGGTTTATCCAAAGATCGGCTAGCGAAAAATTAGTCCGTTTGCCGTTTAGGCTCAAAACATCTTGTACGGTTTGATCAACATTAAGTTCGGCGCCGATGTCTTTTAGCGGGACATCTACAGTTTGGCCGTCATAAGTAGCACTAAGCTTAATACCCGCCGCAAAATTACGCACCACCTGAGTGATTTCGTCGCGACTCATATTGCTAACATCTGTACCGGCTAGGGTTGTGCCCTGCAAAGCTTTATCTTGGTGCGGGATAGTCAGCCCCAAGAAAACTCCAAAAGCCACCGCCAGGATGCCAAAACCCATACCACCAAATAAGGCAATTTTTCGAATATTGAGCCGTACGCCCGTTAACCTCAACCCGGAAGTAACCTGGGGTACGCCTACACCGTCTGTTTGCATGTTTGCTGCTTGACCTTTACTTATATTTTGTAAGTAAAATAGCCAATACCAAGAGCTAGTGGTCTAAAACCACCCTAATACCAGGGGCTCAAATACCACTAACTCACACTCTTAGATTAAGTTAAGCATAAAAACTTTTTTGTTGCAAGAGTTTTTTGTAAATTAGTTGCCTGGAGAACCACTATCTGCCCCACCATCACTTGGTCCTCCACTAGGAGCAGAAGGTGATGGTGCATCAGAATGAGGAACGCTAAGGTCATTATCAGCGCTAACCGCCCTTTTCCACTTGTCAAGTTCAGCTTCCTTTTTAACCCCTTTAATGTTACCGGCCTCTTCGCCCTGTTGAATTTGCGCATCTCTTTCTGCACGATTACTAAGCCCAACACCCCTAGTCTCTTCGGATGCTCTGACGCCCGGTGTAAACGCAAACCTAGCACCAGCTTCTTTCAATTTTGCATTAGCGCTAGCTTGAGCCTCAGTGACTCTACTACCCTCAGCCCTGGCTTTCGTGAAGGTCCGATAGGCACTAACCTCATCAAGAATCGTCGCGCCCCCTCCATAGTTAGACGTTTTCTTTAAATCATCTGCTGATAATGACGATATCGCGCCTTTCCTCATCTCTGGAGTAGCTTGGACAGTACGCCATTTACCGCTAATAGGGTCTTTATAGTTATAGTCATGACCTGTCCCAATCAGCGCCCTATCTTGGGCTTCTACTTTACCAACGCCGATAACATTACCGTTTTTATCCATTTTAGCGACCTTAAGATTCTTAAGAAAAGTCTCGGCGTCATCTTGAGAGACAGCCTTGCCAGAACGCATCCTAGCGGCATTATAGTTAGAGCGTGCCCTCATAAACGGTGACTTGCCAGTGTAACTACCAGCTCTAGCCGCATTGATATTCTTAAGATTCTTTTCACGTTGATACTGGCCAGTTGCACTTTTACCAAAAGCTTTCGATGCTGTTCTAGCTTGATTTTGCACAGCTTGGCGTGGGTTGAAATTGCTTAGCTTGGCACCCATTTCGCCAAATAACTTCAATATACCTTTAGTTAGTGAGGGGATAATGAATACAGGCAACAACGGTAATATGGCTAATATAAGTACCGCAAGCAAACTTGTACCACTGCTATCTGCCGACTGAGATAGTGTGCCACCAATAATTTTCTCAGCTAGTTTGGACGCACCCATTACTAATCCGCATATTGGGTATAGCATCAACAATGTCCAGAACATTTTACCCCATTTATCAAATAATTTTTTAGTATTGGGCAATAGAAAAGTGATAAATGCCAAAGGCGCAAATACTACCAACAAAATCAATGCCATTTTGCGAATCCATAAAATAGCAAAGAATATCAGGCAGGCAATAACAGCAACTACTAAAAGAATAATGACAGCAATTAATATAGCTGGACCGCCGGTTATAGCGCCAGCACTAGCACCCGCAACTTGCACCGCCATACCACCAACCATTGCGGCACCAGCAGCACCAGCCCCGAGCGTTACACCTGTTCCGCCCATGATACCACCCATAACGGCCTTAAAACCGCCAACTGCTTCATCTGCAGTAGCTGCATTTGATGCTTGTGCTGCGATAAAGTTGTTTATCTGTGAACCAATAATATTTGATAAATCAACTGCTATAACACAAATAAAATACGACAAGTTGATTAGCAGTGCCGTTATGACTAACCGTGGTAAAATCTTTTTTATACCATAGTTATTAATGCCGATACCAGTAAGTTGCGAAAAAATTACTACTAAGAAAAAAATAACAAATAATATATTAGCAATATTACGGAAATTGTCCCAAGATTTGTATGGTGCGGTGTTAGTGAATGAACCGCTACTATCCCTAAAGAAACTGCTCGGTATCACCATTGCACCTTCTATATATTTATAAAATAGTGCCACAGTATCGGTCATGAAGTTAACAACCGGACAGATAATCCACCCCAAAGGCTTAGCAATAGTGCAGTCATCTTTGGTGCTACCGTTACCAGTGGTGGTTTGATTATACTCGCCACCTGTATTAGTCGCGTTTTTTTCGCTATCAAATACAGCAACAGCGGCATCCACACGGTCAGTAGTAATCATAGATAAAATTGCAGTACAAGCCCGCTGTACGGTTGATGTCGCACCGTTTGTTGGTTGGCCAACATACCATTGGAAACCCAGGTTAGCCTTATCAGTAGAATTAAAACCAGTCGCCTCTGGTATTCCTAATTTATAGACCCTGTCTTCTTTCGTGCCATTACTTTCGTTAATGAACGTATTCTTTGCAAATGTGGGCACATGAGTGACAGTTCCAGGAGGAACAAAATTAGTGGCAGATCCGGTACAGCCAGCGGTAAAAGTATCAAACCAAAAATAATACTGCCACGCTAGTTTTGTAGACCACAACGACTGAATATCAACACCACCAAAAGCCTGGTCAATAATAGCAGCTTTTAATCGCGCAGCTGTTCCGCCACCGGCACTCCCGTTTTTAATAAGATGGAAATCAGTAGTCTTATTCGTATCGCAATCATGATCACTATCGACCGACAGGAATCTGCCATTAATGCCATCACATATAAAATTCTTATCGGTAAGGCTAATGCCAAAATGCTGGAAAGCAATTTTTACTAAATTATTATCATTTTCACCGCAAGTTATCCGACCATCTTTGACTTTACCTGCGACGAGTTTTTCTAATAACACACCATATATAGCGCCACCGTCACTATTATTAAACCACTTGCCACTCGTAACCATGCCGTCAGTTCTGGTATCATTCCAGCTAGCTGAACCTCGATTTGCACACGCCAGCAGAGCATCGAGCAAAACAAGCGTTTCCATTTGGTATCTAGACTTCGAATTTGCAAAGAACGACGCCACTGCCGCAGAACTGTCTGGATTGGGCTCTAACCCACCAGTATAATCTGCTACTGCGGTGTTAGGTGACAAAACAGTTACTATGCCAGAAAATAATAGCACTGGGATTACCAGAATAAGCAAAGCACGCTTTAGAGCACTAAGCTTCTTACCATTCATAGTGCTTTTACACTTGGCCTGTATATTATTAGAACAATAAGGAGTATTACTCCGCATCAATACTTTATTTTGATGCGGAGTACCCCTAGGGGTACTTTTCATGTATCAATTTAAGCACGAGCGTGATCAAATTGCAAAGAAGATCCTACAAAGAATAGTTTATCTTAGACAGCATGTTATAAAGCACAATACTTGCCGGCTTGTCAGTTTTTGGATCAATAAATGTTTGCGTATAGGCTTCTAGCTCAGAGTCACTTACTTGACCTTTGAGGCCGCTAACACTAGCTCTTTCTGCACGTAGTTTAAATGTTGCTCTTGCCGTTGTTGGATCATAGCGATAGTCGCTAATTGTCGTTTTGCTTAAAACAACGTGGATGCGATGAGTTATGTCAGTAAAGACTTGCGCTTCATTTGCTAGTTGCGATCTAGCTAGTTCGCCCCTGTTATCTTGGCAAAAAGAACTAGCGATGAGCACTCTTTGTATCTGTGTAACATCCGGCGTGTTATCTGGTGTATAGCATAGCTCGTATAACCCATCGCCGATTAAATCCAGGTTAGCATTTATACTATCCGGAGTAGTGGATTCATCAAGTTTATCTAAATAAACATAGGGCAATGGTGGGTTAGCTGTCGAGACATGCTTGCTTTCAAAGTTACTCCAGTGGCGGTAGATACCCATCATGGTGCTTAAATAAGCTGCACTTTGTTCGTTAGTCATCGACATTGGGTCAAGGTTTAAAAGTTCTTTCTCTCTATCGTTAAGCAAGTCTCTATCAATAATGCCCAGCTGTGCTTCATTTCCACCAGCAGCATCATCTGGATACGGTTTTTCCCAATCCTCAAGCTGTTGTTTGGGTTTTTCGGGGGTTGTTTGGGCTGTTTTTGCTGGAGGGGCAGTTATTTCGCTACCCTTACAACCAGTTAAAACTAAAGTTAAGCCAGCGACGCCCATTATTTCCAGGGCTTCGCGCCTGGTAACTTGCCGTTGCCTTAACTGCTCTGGGCTTTTTGTTGTAACTTTAACATCGGGATAAAGCCCGTCTATTCCATTTTCTGGCATTTTTAATAAACCTCCTAAAAAACCCGCCTATGTCTATGCCTAAATGGTATCATACTGCGAGCGTCTTGTCAATGAAAACCCCACATTTCAAGGCCATTCCTTGAAAAAGCTCAGACAATTCTACTTGGTTTGAAGCTGCTTTTCGGCGTAACTAGCTAGTACCTGATTCATCAAAGATTGGTATTTTAGGCCATGCTTCTTTGCATATTCACGAAACAGATTAAGCGAACCACGATCAACATTAAGAGTTATTTTCTCTTTAATAATTTTATCGGCAAATGACTCTGGTGATGGTAAAAAATCATTAACTGATACCGCAGCATCAATAGCTCTGGCTATTTCAGCCGGCGCATCAGTATACCTAACGTTTGTCATATTTTCTCCTTCCTTGTCGCCAATAACCGGCACCGATGATCCGGATATTGTCGTTTCTAACTGTAAACCTTACCGTGACAATACCTCGGCCTGTATTGCCATACAAAAAATATCGTTTTCCTGTAGAAGTTGAATGAGTAATATCTTGCTCGAGTAAGCGCTTATTATCACAAAAGGCCAACTTTGCTTCCTCGAATGATATGCCATGTTTTGCAACGTTGATATCATTTTTGGTGCTATCCCATTCAAACCTCATACATACTATTATACATACATAAACATCTTTGTCCAATATTAATTGCAAATGTTGTAAAGGTGTTCCTTATTTACTATCGCACCAGTCTAGTATATAGTAGCGGCAGCGATCTTTAATGATTGCCGACTGGTGCAGACCCGAACATCGACAGCAAACTTTAAGTTGTAGATGGAAGAGCTCGTACATTATAGACGAACGTTTAAGCAACCGTTTATGTTTATGCATTATATAGCTCTGCGCGGGGCAAAAACTCTGCCTGGCCTGCACCACCAAATGATTTGATTATTACCGGTGTTTAATTATTTATGTTAAAATATTACAAGAATTGCTAGCCAGCGTGTGGTCACGCCGGGGTGTGGCGCAGTTGGCTAGCGCGCGCGGTTTGGGACCGTGAGGTCGGAGGTTCAAGTCCTCTCACCCCGACCACGTGCTGGCTAGCTGTTCTAAAACCTTGGCTATTTATCTTCTAGTGCTTTTTGAACGTCATCTGGTGAAATTACTACAGTGCTACCGCTACCAGCCTGGCCAGACAGCATTTCTTTGGCCACTTGGTTTTCCACTACCCGCTGTACTACGCGACGCATCGGCCTAGCACCCAAGCGCGGGTCGTAACCAGCTTCGACCAACATGTCTTTGGCGGCCGGTTCGACTTTTACTGTTACTTTTTGACTAGCCATAGTTTTATTTACGCCCGCGATGATTAAATCAGCAATCTGGGCTAGCTCTGGCTTGCCAAGTGGCTTAAATAGCACTATTTCGTCGAAACGATTCAGGAATTCTGGCCTAAACTGTTTGGAACTAATCAGCTCGTCAATAAATTGATCTTCAAATTGGTTTATATTGTAACCACGCTCGATATATTCACGAATGCGCTCTGCCCCAGCGTTACTGGTGGCAATTACAATAGCGTCTTTAAAGCTAACTTCGCGGCCTTTGGCGTCGCGCAGGATACCCTCATCTAGCACCTGCAACAACGCCGTTAGCACGTTGGGGTGGGCTTTTTCAATTTCATCTAGTAACACCACACTAAACGGTTGTTTCATCACCTGGGCGGTTAAGCTGTTGGGGTTGTCAGCGCCATCGGCGGTTAGGTTAGCGACATCTTCATTAGTTACGTACTGATTTAAATCGATCCGCACCATGTGGTCTTCACCGTTAAAATAAACTTCGCTTAGGGCTTTGGCTAGTTCGGTTTTGCCTACGCCAGTGGGGCCTAAGAACAAGAATGTGCCAATCGGGCGATCTTGGTTGCGCACCCCGGTTCGTGCTCGGCGCAGGGCATCGCTGACTACTTGCACTGCCCTGGTTTGGTCAATCATACGTTCGTGGATTTTATCTTCTAAATTCAGCAAAGTTTCTTTTTCGGTATCCACACTGGCTACGCCAACTTTTACCCCTAGAGTTTTTTCGATCGCCTGTTCCACACTGGCGGCGGTGACGAACTGACCTTCAGCGTAATTGGCAGCTGTTTCGAGCAGTTTTAAAGCTTGTCCTGGCATAGCGAGGTCGTAAACATAGCGCTTAGCCAAATTATAGGCAGTTTTAAGCGCCTGATACATGTAAATCACTCGCTTGTGGTATTCAAATTGAATCGCGCGATCTTCCATGGCCGCCATGGTATCTTTATAATTACTGGGCGCAATGTTAATGCGGTTCAACGCATTGGTGAGCGCCGGTTTCTTTTGGCCAATTCTGAGCAAGCTTTGTTCGTTAATAGTCAAAATAATCCGTATTGCCCCGCCTTCTAAAATTGGCAGCAGCAAGTTGGTTAGATCGACCGAACCCGTACCTTCTTCGAAGAACATTTGGGCATCATCTAGGCAAATTATGACGTTTTTGGCGCTGTAAGCTTCTATCAATAGTTCGTTAATTAAGTTTTCTAATTCACCTTTACCCGGTGCGGCCGAAATTAAATCCGCCGAACTTAGCAAAAATACCTGGCGAAATTTTAGGTTGGCTGGAATTTTACTAGATGCATCTAGTAATTTTTCGGCAAAATCATGAACGACCGATGTTTTACCGGCGCCATCGGGCCCAACAATTGCTACATTTTGCTTGCCACCACCCGCAAAAACATCAATCATTTGGCTAACGACTTCTTGGTGCGTTGCACTATTGAGCGACATCGTACGTCCACCTTGCACGCTAATTTCTTGTGAGATGTTACGCGCATAGCGCTGCAGTTGCGGCGTCCAACCAAATGACCAGTCCCGGGCTATACCGCCAGTTTTCATTGGTTGTTTTTCTTGTTCGACTAGTTGCTGCAGGTGATTGTGCCAGTTTACGCCGTCCAGCAAGTCATCGTAGTCAAATTGTAGTCGAGCTAACACATTTTCGTACTCTGGAAAAGCCTTGATTAAACTGAGTGCCAACACGCCGCCAGATATTTCTTGAGCCCCAAGTTGTTGGCGAATTTCTAGCGCATTTTGCCAAATAAGGCCGACATCCGCCGGTATGCTAGTGGCAATTTCTTGCAAAAACTTGGGCCCTAAACCAAACCGTAATGCCAAAAAGTGCCCGCTAGATGTTTGCCCCACAGCAGTGGCAACATCGACCGGTGTCGGGTCAGCTGGCAAAAAACCTAGCGCCGTGTGCGAAATTATATCAGCCATATCATGTGAATCCATGTTTACTATTGGCAAACGGCTTAAATCATTTTTATACCAATATAAAATTATGACGGGCACGGCTATTAGCCCCAACAACACCCAGCCAAAAGCGCTACCGACAAAAAGTAATAACAGCCCAGCTAAAATTAACAATACCAGCAGTAACTTTAAGCTTAAGCGCCACCACTTATTTAACTGGGCAGACAGCCTAGCTTTTTCGGCTCTGGGGTTGTGATAATTAAATTCTAGATTGGCCATTTTGGTACCCACCCAAAAATTAACATGACAATACCTACCACTGGTAGCAGCGGTAGCACTAAATGCAGCACAATCATAAATATACTAATAATAGTTTGGACTAAAATGGTTAGCAGCCCGGCAACGATAACGATCATCCGCATTACCGCCCCAATTAAGCGGCTAAAAGTTCTGTCAAAAAACATTCTAAATTTAACATCAATTGGTGCGGTTGCCGATTGAGCGGCTGAAATTTGGCGAAATGGTGCAAATAACGTTTTTAATAACAACCCAATTGAAAATAAATCGAGCGTGCGAGTCAGCGCAGCCAAGAGCCCCCTAGCCCTTACTTTGAGCCCACCGGTATACCACCAAGAAAACAAGCTAATAAGCAGCATAGGTATATTATAAAGAATATCTTAGCTAAATCAAACTAGCGACGTTTGAGCCAAGCAAAGTAAATTAGTAACCCAATACTCAACACTACGCATCCTACCGCTGTGGCGTAGGCTTGGGCAGAACTTGTCAATACACCAAACACTATTAGACCAATAGCACTAACTATTAAGAACACCACTAACAGGGTCATTTTAATATTGAACCTACCTATTTCTTTGTTAGCGAGTAGCTCGACACCTTGATTTGGGAAGGCGTTTACTAGTGTCCTAAGATTATCCAACATATTTTTACTCTTAGAAAGTTCGAGCATAGACACTTGAAAGTCTGCCAGTACCTGGTTACCGAACCAAAAAGTTAGTCGGTAATAATTTGGGTTACCATAGGAAATTTGAACAGTGGTTATTTGATTGATAGCTATCGTAGAAGCTTGTTGGAGCTTAACTTCTTTTCCGATCACTGATACTGGCATCACAATCAAACCATTACCAGTCAATGCTAGAATATACCGGCTAAACTCGCCTATAGCCGCAAAACCAAACAACATCTCTTTAGCGAAACCAGGCACAATATAAGCTACTAATACCGGGTCGGTTGGCGTAACCCAACCCTGGGCCAAAAGTGTTTGCCGTGCAAATTCAGTATTCATTTTTTGTAGCCCCAGCTCGACCTTGATATCATTATCCAACCAATCACCATACAAGGTAGTACTGAGACTAATGATATAAGTACAATCCACGCCAGGATATGATTGAGCGGATTAGTATTATCTAGTAGGACAAACACCAATAAAGAAGTGATAAGAAAAACCAGTATAGGGGCAAACATCAAAATAAATCCTAGATGGCGCAAACGCATTTGTTTTTCTGGTGGGATAAATTGCGGCATATTTGGCGGCAATGCAGGATCATTCATATATTTATATATTAACATACCCCCCCCCCCGAATTTAACCGCATTTTTTTATATAATAGAAATAT
>WRFU01000018.1 GCA_009778675.1 Candidatus Saccharimonadota bacterium | reverse complement strand
GCGCGATCGATGCGATCGATAGAATTTTTTGAATATATTGCCAATAACACTAGTGGGGATGCCAATACCGTGATCAACGATAAAAACCAGCACATGATCACCATCTACATCGGTGCTGACTTCGATGTCGCCATCTTCGTGGCTATATTTAATAGCGTTATCAATGAGGTTAATAAATACTTCACCCAGGCTGGTTATATCGGCCGCGATGGTTGGTAGATTGTCGCCAAGTTTAATATATAGGTGTTTGCCCTGCGATACGGCTCGCAGCAACACATCGTCCATAATGCTATTAAATATAGACTGCAGGGTGGTTTCTTTTAGGATAAGCTGCATGTGTTGGCCATCGTAGTTTGATACATTCAGAATATTATTGATATAGCTGGCTAGTTTGTTGCTCGATACCACCATGCGGTCGAATAATTCTTTGTGGTCGGGCGACAGTGTGCTGCCTAATTCGTCTTCTAGCACATCAAGGTAGCCACGAATGGTTGTAATTGGCCCACGTAATTCGTGAGCCGCAAAAGCGATAAAGTTAAGGTCGTTTTCTTCTATGCTATACATATCTGATCGATCAATAATTACCAACACAGTTTCGGCCGTATTGCCGGCTTCGTAGGTGGCAATCACATCGTAGAATTGGCGTTCGCCATCGTCGTTTGGTATCCCTGGTACGCGATACCAGGCTTTTTCGGCTCGCAAGGCTTGCCCATCAATTGTTTTTAACCAATCGCCAACGTTATCGCCTGGATCAAAAAGTAACCCTAAATGTTCGGGTTCGTCCATTTTTTTGGTAATAGGGGTGATTTTATTATGGTAAACTATTTTTTGCTCGTGATCCAAAACCGCAATACCAACGTGGCTAATATCTAACGCCTGTGGCACTGAAGCTACAGCCGGGGTTTTAGCTGGGTCTGGTGGCGCTTTGATAATTTTGGGCGCTTGTGCTTTAGCGACTGAAAGTTCTAAAACTTTTGATTTAGTTTTAGCTTTGGCCAGGGATACAGATAAAAACACAATCACGATGATACAGGCTACAAACAAGCAGCAGGCTATGCTGGCTAAGACTGCGTCTATTGCCATTTGACGCTACCGCTACCGTTTGGCACGGCCGTGACCCAGGTTTGGCCACGATTAAGTTTTATGGTTTTACCGTCTTTGTCGGTAAACTTGATTTGATCATTACGAGTCGCTTTGGTCCATGTACCTTCGGTCACGATGCCATTTTGGAAAATGTAGGCATCGCCACTACCAATAGCGTTAACATCCTGGTGCAAATTATCGGAGCGCGTGGTTTCGTCCACCTTTATAGCAATTACCACATTTGGTGCAATTTGCCCAGCTTCACGATCCATATGGGCTTCGCCAGCTTGCGAACGCAAATAAGTGTTGCTAGTGGCGTCGTAATCATAATGGCTATCGTATAGATAACCACTAATATGCACGTCAATACTAGTGGCGGTTGGCGTTTTGGCGGGTTTGCCATCTTGGCGCGGCCAACCGGTAAAGTTAGAGGTAGTGTGGCCTTTGCTGGCATTTAAAGCATCTAATTTGTCAAAACTAGTGTAAACGTTGTGTGGGGCGTAGCGATCAGTCGATCGCCAGTAATAGTTGCTATTAAAGAACTGATCTAGATCGATAAAAGCGTCGCTGCGCACTAAGGCTAAGGCGTCATCACTGCCGCCAACATGGGCAATACTGGCATCGAACGCGCCTGCCCAGTTTAGGTAATAGATACGCACACTACGCACTGGACCGATTAATTGCGGTTTTTCGGTTTGGTACAGCACCAAAAAGCGTGTAATGCCACCTTCGGCGATGGCCTCGAACACTACACCGGAATTCTTTAAACCAGATTGCGGCCGGGCATCCGGGCTGTTTTCGATCATTACCCCTGTTACGGGTGCGTTAACTTCGGCTTTGCTATTAACTTGTTTGCCGGTTAATTCGGCATAATATATCTTAGGTTTTTCGGGCTGACCAGCTTTCTCGCCCTTTATGGTGGGTTTGTCGAGATTTTTAATTAAGGCCATAGCCCCCACTGTTAGTGCGGCTACTAATAAAACGGCAATAACCGCTGTTAATAGCTTGTGAGACTTTAAAAAGTTTGCAATTTTGGCTAGGGGTTTCTTTTTGACCTCCATAAGGCTTATTTTACCATAAACGTTTCTACTTGGGGAGAGGACTGGCAAGAATTACAAGACCTCTCCCCTATTTGTTAGATTACTATTGACTTTATTACGCTAGTGTGCTACAATGAAAAGATAAGTTGAAAAATTTACGCTCTTTAGTATACCGAAAGAAATCGGATTAGAAGAACGTAGGTTTTTCGTAGGCACAAGTTTCTGCTGCTGGTAACGGCGGCGGGAAGGAGTAAAAATGAAAACTGCAACTACAACTAAGCTCAGGTATCCCTTTGTGAAGATCTGGCAACCAGGTACACCAGTATTGGTGCCTGATTTTCTACAGTGGCATAATGATGCCGCACGAGACGAGTCTACTAACCGTGATTTGCGTGCTACGGCTCGTTTGTGCGAGCTACTTGGTTTATGTTCTCAGAGCGATGCTCAGGGTTTTTTACCCGATTTTGCCAAAGCGGCGGCGCAAGGCTACGATATTGTAATAAATTACGATTTCGCTAGTGTATCGACCGCAGCGTTAAACTCTCTGTATGAGCGTTTGTTACGCAAGAAACTTGGCAAAGAGGGTTTTAAGGTTCTATATGTCTCAAAAGATTGGTGGACTGAAGAAATCTTGAACGACCGAGAGAATTCTACAGGGCAGGTTGTGTTTGGTTTTAAGCAAGCTAATGGTAACTTAAGGCTAGCAACATGCTTTGGCCGCAGTTTAGCTTTTGATACCACATTTGATGCTTCTGAACCAAATACACAGCTGGCGCTGCTAAATCGTATGCAGCAAAAAATCATGGTAGCTCATGATGGTGGTATTGTGGCGGGCGCTTTGCCTATCCGCAATGTGCTCATTTGGGCGCTGATGGACTTGATCGATGATATCGATAGGGCTCAGGATGAGCGCCGAGTGCCACTCAGTTATTATTATCGTGATATGACGCTTGGGCGGCGTGGTCCGGGCGGCTATGTCGGTTGCTTCGGGGTCGGCGGCGACTCGGCGCTGAGCTTCGACGGGAGCGATGGCTACGGCGGCTCGGACTTCGGGTTTCCTTTCGGCGGGGTTCTAAAAGATTAGGCCTTTTGACTTATTCTTTTCTTACCCTTACAATTTAAGGCACAGTTTAGATAGCTATATAGCTTGCGGCTGTGCCTTATCTTCTTTTGACACCGAGCTGTCAACGCTGGCTATCGAACTTGTAAATTATTTACCCCGCGTGCGTTTACAGTAAAATGACAAAACAGGGTATGTTTGCGAATATACCTAAAGAAGAGGCTGTAGGGAACAAAGCTTGGACGGCATGATCCGGGCGACTATGTCGGTTAATATTTAGTCTAGTGTTCCGTCATATTAGCTAAAATTAGTTGGTATAACGGAGTGCTAGACTTGATCACCTAGCTATACTCCTTCTTGATGCCCTACCGAACGGGCGAAGTAAACTGAATATCAAGGCAGTTTATTAGTTTCAAGGACAAATCGCCCGGTAGGGCGGAAAGGAGTGATCGAGATGAGTTTTACGTCAGTAGCGGTTGTATTCGGTTGCATAACCCTAGCCTTAGCAGTGGCAATTATCCCATTTATCTCTCGGGTTTGCATAGCAAGTCGGCGTGGTGCCGTGATAATGATCATAATTTGGCTACTACTAGTGGCGGCTAGTATTACTTATGAATACTGGTACTTTGCTACTATACCATACGTGGACGGAGTGATCAAGATCGTATTATTTGTAGAGTGGATAGCGGTTTTCATCGGGATCTTTGCTATGGCAGATTTAGTCAACGAATTATACTAACCTCTTGCAGTAAACGTTAAAGGCCTCCGTTGAGTAATCAACTGGGGGCTTTTAATTTTGTGCAAAATTTATGGCGGCTTGTAGGCGCTGCAGGGTGTTATCTTTGCCGAGCACTTGCATGGTTTCGGGCAGGCCGGGGCTAAATGGTGCCCAAGTTAACGCGAAACGGATTAGACTAAATAATATAGCTGGTTTTTGGCCGGTTTTTTCTAAAAGTTTGTTTAGGTTATCTTGCAAAGATTCTAGGCTGTCAAAATCGGCTTCTGCTAGATCTGTTTTGGCTGTTTCTAGCAATTTAATTTGCTCTGCCCGGCTTAACTTGCTAAGTTGCTTGTTGTCATCAATCATTGGCCAATTTGGTTGTGGTTCGGTAAAAAAGTACTCGGTTAAACTTGGTAGATCAGCTAGGGTCTTAAGTCGGTCTTGCGTAATAGCTAAAACTTTTTTGCGTTCAGTATCACTAGCCTTTTGAGCCGCTGGGCCCCAAAAATCGTACTTGCTAGTGTCTTCGCTCACTGCCATTTTGGGCGAATTCGAGTCACGACGAGTCTTCAGCGACGACACCCGCGACGGCGGGCTGGCGGAGCGGCCCAAAGTGGCAGTGAGCGAAGACACGGTCCTTCTATATAGGTCATCTAAATCTAGGTGTCGGATCCACTGGCCGTTAAGCCACAGTAAGCGCTGTTCGTCGAACCGGGCGCCGGATTTTTGCACTTTGCCTAAGCTGAACTTGCTAATTAGTTCATCCATTGTATAAATTTCTTGTTCAGTGCCATCGTTCCAGCCAAGTTGGGCTAAAAAGTTTACCATGGCTTCTGGTAAAATACCTTCACTGCGGTATTCGGTGACACTCTTGGCGCCATCGCGTTTGCCGAGTTTTTTGTTGCCAGTGGGGGCTAAAATGTGCGGCACGTGGGCAAAAATCGGCGGTGTAATGTCGAGTGCTTCATATAATGATAAGTATTTGGGCATACTGCTGATATATTCTTGGCCGCGAATTACGTGCGTAATTTTCATCTCGTAATCATCGACAATGTGGGCAAAATTGTAGGTCGGCAGGCCGTCGGATTTGATTAAGATAAAATCGTCCAGGCTTTCTGAGCCGGCGCTTAAATCCCCCATTACCTCATCGTGCCAGTGGTAGCGTTTTAAATCTGTGACTTTAAAGCGTAATGGTTGCGAGCCGTCCCAGGTTGGCGGATTTTCCGGGCGATGGTCACGGAACAAAAATGGTTTTTTAGCGGCTTTAGCAGATTCCCGAAATTCTTCGACTTGCTCGGGGCTATAGGGGTCGGCGTAGGCTAAGCCCTTGGCGATTAATTTGTTGGCCCATTTTAAATAAATATCTTTGCGTTGGGTTTGGTAGTAGGGACCTTCGTCCCAATTTAAACCTAGCCAATTTAACGTGTCATAAATTAAATCTTCAGCGCCCTGTACAAACCGGCTTTGGTCGGTGTCTTCGATCCGCAAAATAAACTGACCTTTGTTTTGCCGGGCAATTAAAAACGGATACAGTGCGCTGCGGGCGTTGCCAACATGAATATAGCCGGTTGGGCTGGGGGCAAAACGGGTCCTTACCATATGACCATTGTACTACATGCAAAACCCATATGCTTGCAAAACAGTTGGGTGTCAAACACAATAGAATGCAATGATGGAAAAAGACCCAGAAAAACAGTTTGAGTTTGATCGTGTATTCGGTGAATGCCCACGTATGACAATCCCAGTTGATTGGATAGTAGCTTTCCCACAAGTGCGTGGTGATGAAGAAAATCCAATGTTGGCCGAAATTACCGCGTCGATTGATGAAGTTGATTTAATTAATGACCCTAATGTAGCTTTGTTTAGCCCTGAAATGGCACAAGACCAACTGGATTTTGCAAATGAGTTGTGTGGGACGAATGTTCAATCCGACGAAATACTGATACCAAAACATATAATCGGCGGGCGCTACCCATGCCTAATAGCTGGGCATACCAGACAGCAAGGGATGCACGATCTACAAGAGAGGGATCAAAATCGGTGTGGTGTTTCATGCAAGATTCATAAAATAGACGACCCATGGGATTTTATAAAATTACAATGGGCCGAAAATAAGCATTCAAAACCAAGCATCGAACAGCGAGCGTCTAATCTAATGAACACGTATCTATATGGTAAAAGACATGATTTGTGGGATACAGCGGCTGGCTTTCGTGAGCAATGGGCTGGCGAATATAGTAGCGACATAGTAAATGATGTAGTTAATTTTGCTAATTTGCCGCCACAGGCTAGGGACTACGTTTTTGCCCGGGTGATACCCTATCAGGCTGGTGTGGCTTTGGGGCGAGACAGTAAAACTATTTTAGAATATGTGTTTTTTAATTTAGAGCGATCTGGCGATAAGACCACAGCCGAGAATATTCACGAGGCTTATGCTAAAGAGGTTGACAAGATGGCGCTGTACATTGCGAGCGGTCAAGCGGGGGGGGGGTGTAAAACCAATTTTAAAATATATCAAAGGACGCATAGCAGAATGGCATGATGTTGTTCATCCTGATCAAGCGGCGTTGTTTGAACTGAAACCGGATGGCAGCTATTTGCGTGGGTTGCGGGCTCGTCATCAACAAGCGGTACGCGAAGTAGTCGATATGTCACCGCAAAGTCTAACTAAACTATTGAGCTTAAGTTCGGCCTTAACTGGTGAAGTATATAAAGAAGAAGAGTCTAAAATTAAAAAGCACGGCGCTAAGATGATGGAGCTGGCTGGGCAGATTGAAAACTTGGCTAAAGGCTAAAGATTATACGGGCTGCGGGCGTTGACTTAGTTCGAGCGTTGTGACGCGTTCATCTAGTTGGTCGATGCGATCATCTAGGCGTCTGGTAGCGTGTGCATCGGCAGCATTTTCTTTGACTAGGGTATCATAGCTACCAGTTAAACCATCAACTGCGTCTTGTAGCACTTTGAGCTGCTCTTTAGTTGCCGTTTGGTCAAAACGTTCATTTACGTCTCGCCTAAAATCTTCCATATATTTGAACAATTTATCGAATTCGTCATTTTTCATATTAATAATAATACCTTCTTTATAAGCTAACAGCAATCTTTTCAATTTGATCGCTGGATAGATCGTGGGTGGCTTCGATAACATAAAATACGCCACCATTCACCCACGCCGCTTTATTGTCTTGCATGTAAATAGTTAAGCCGCGGCCTTTGTTGATAGAATAATCGTTGCCCCATTTAGTGGTTACATAGTTACGTAAAACAGCATTAGAATCCCACGAACTTTTACTTTGGGCAATTTTATAATTACTATTACCACTGGCGAACTTCATATTGACGGTGTCGCCATTGTAGGCTACTAGGCCATTTAGGCTATAGCCACTTGGTTGGTAGCTAGGGTAAGTAGCCGCTACCCCACCCTGCATGGCGGCGATACGGAGTGAAATATTGGGTAGATTTAAATAAGTGAAATATGCAACAAGCAGCAACACTGCAGCACTCATCGATAATATGCTGGCTAATTTACGTTGTTTCTTGCTGTGGCGCTTTTTCTTGGCGGTTTCGGCTGGTTCAGGGGCGTCAGCAATTTTAGCAAAAGCTTGGGTAATAGCGCGATCTTTTAGCTCGATAGCCGTTAAATGACGTTTGTCGATATTCTGCTTGGCCGCAATGGTGTTAACTTGGGTTTGTTTAGGGTGGGCGGTGTAAACCTCTGGTTGCGGCGCTGGTTTAATTGGTGTGGGTGCGGTTGAAGCTGGTTTAATGGGTTGCAAAGCCGGTTTTTTATGCGCCAAAAAATCCATAGTTTGATTTTTAGCGGCTTGCCGTTTTTTGAATTGATCAGCCTGAGCTTTTTGCACGGCTGTCATGGCAATCGGTTTTTTTGTATATTTACGATTCAGGGTGGTAGATTTTTGAGTTTTGGCATGAACAAAGTTAGAATCAACAGTCTGTGTAGTGGGCGTCTTGGCAATGTTGAGCGGTTTACCAGTGCTGGCATCATAGACCTTGCCATTGATGGTCACTGTTTTTTGCTCGCTCATAAGCCCTACTCCTTTGTTTAATAATAATCAGTTGCGTCGCCAAATACAATAGTTTTTCACCCAAATTTCGATGTTTTTGTTGTACAATTATGTAAGTATGCATACGATGTAGGGCTGAACCTTAGTGCCAAAGCATACAAAGAAAGTGATTATCAATGGATACGAAATATCCTATCAATAAAAATAGATGGCGTGTGGTATTTACTAATACTTTGATGTTGGTGGCGACTTTTGTTATTACTGGCGTGTTGGTGCTAATAGCTATGGGCTATACGTTTAATCGTAATATGAACATTGAACAAACCGGTTTGGTGCAATTTATTTCAAAACCGTCTGGTGCAACAGTGAGTATTGATGGTCAGGAACAATTTGCTAAAACGCGCACCAAAGCTACGGTTGATCCTACTAAGCACGAGTTTAAGATTACTAAAGCCAAATACGATACCTGGACAAAAACGGTGGATGTCGATGCTGGCCATGTGTTATGGCTAAACTACATTCGCCTGCTACCGCTTAAAAAGCAGGTTACTTTGCTAAATAAATTCAGTACTGTGGCGGCTACTTCGGCTGCTCCTAGTGGTGACTATATGTTGGTATTGCCTGCTGCAGATTCACCAACTATGCAATTGCTTGATTTGCGTGGTGATCAAGTTAAAACTAGTGAGCTAGATTTTGCCTCGGTTTTCTCGGATATGAAAACCGAGGGCGTGACACACCAGATTAGTTTAGGTGAATGGAACGCCGATAATAACAAACTTTTGGTTACCCATAAATTTGGCAGCCAAGTAGAATATGTCCTGCTGGATATCAAGAGTCCCAAAAATAGTATTAATTTAACTACCGAATTTAAACTAAACTTTAGTGCTATCAAATTTGCTACAAATGATGGTAAAAAAATGTGGGTATTAGAAAATGGTAATTTACGCAAAGTTGATGTTGGTAATTTAACGGTTTCGGCTGCTTTGGTCAGCAATGTGGCACAGTTTAGTGTGCCCAAAAAAGACGTCGTCTTGTTTATTAGTACAGTTAGCGATGCTAACCTTGTAGAAGCTGGTGTGTATAAAGATGGTGATAGTCATGCGTCGACACTTTACTCTATTCCACATGATGAAAATAGATTGGTGCAAATTACAGGTAGTCGTTATTTTAGCGAAGATTATGCGATTGTGCTAGAGGCTGACAAACTAACTATTCTAAAGGGTGATTTTCCATCGTTCGGCCGACCGGTTAATTCCCTATCGCAAACTAAAGAAATTAAGTTAGATTTTACGCCAGAGCGCCTAGAAATTAGTAGCAACGGTCGCTTTGTGTTTGCAATCAAGGCCAACAAGGTGTTTAACTACGATTTAGAAACAGATCGACAAAGTACTTTTAACCTGAACGGCGAGGTTGCGACGGCTCAACCACTCCATTGGCTCGATGGTTATATATTATGGTCTGACCAAGATAACCAGCTGACTATTTATGATTTTGATGGTAATAATAAGCGTGATGTGCAGGCCGTGACCACTGGCTTTAGCGTGGCACTAACTTCTAACGATAAATATATTTATAGTTTTAAAAAGGACGGCGACATTTACTATTTGCAACGGCTTAATTTAGTGGCTGAATAGTTTGGTAATCCAATCCACAAATCGTTGCAAAAGTGTTGGTGAGTTGCTCGGCAAACTGGCTGGTTTGACTTTTTGGCTATCATCGCCAGATGGTTTAGCAGACCCGGGTTCTGGATCAATCTGTTCGGCGGTGACAAGCAACCTATAGCGAGCCGTGCCGACTGGCATACAGGTGATTAGTGTTAGCATCGGTTTATCGGTTGGAAAAACTAAAGCTTGGACATTAGTCGGATCAACCGTAGTCTGCCGAACCACTGCATAAGTGTAGCGAACGCTTTTGTAATTAACATATATAATATCGCCGTTGGTTAGCTGGCTTAACCTAGCAAAAATAAACTTATAGTCACCGGGGTCAAAAACATCGTTACTACTGTGCCCTGATATCGCCAGGTTTCCTACTTGCCCCGGTAAGGCATTTGCACCTGGTATGGCAAACTGTGTCACGCCTTTCGCCATGCCGGCCATTTGACTGCTATAGTCGTTGCCGATGCCAAAGATTATTGGTACTTGTACGTTGATCTTGGGAATAATCAACTTGGGGTCTGGCCCCACGGCAGCGGTTACTGTAGGATCGAGTTCGGTGATAGTTGTATCAGTACCACCAGGCACTACATAAGCTTTAGCCACAGCGAAAAACAAACGGTTGTATTGTAAAAAGATAAAAATTAACATAACCACCAAACCCGAAACAATTGGTATAAAATGACGACTTTTGCGAAACTTACGGGCTGAATCAGATGTGCGGTGACTGATACGATCACGTAATTTATCGAAGGTTTCTTTTTTGTCGGTTTCTTCTTCTTCGGCTGTCGGGATGGCGACTTTTTCACTATTGGCAGAAGTTTGTTGTTTGGCTAACGTGCTGGCGGTTTTTTGAACAGCATCGACATAATATTCTTCGTAATATTTGCGGTAATAATCTTGCCAGGCGCTATGGTATTTCTTCCACTCCTTGGCACTAATATTAGGTACGGCCGGGCTGCTGGCTTGATTTTGATTATAGTTGGCCGGTACTGGTTGAGCGGCTGGGACTGCTTGGTCATTATTAGGGGTCGTGACATTATCTGGCACGGCTTTTGCTGCGGGTGTTTCGACATCGGTATAATTTTCGGGCTCAGTTTTAAAAGTCTGTAGCACTTTTTGTCGTGCCAGATCGATAGCCGCTTTTTGCTGTGCGCTGTTAGTAGAATTTTTATCTTGATCGTCGCCCACTATAGATTTTACCTCTCTGATAGTATACAATATCGGGTAGGTTTTTACCAAACTGCAAGCTCAGGGCGAGTGGCGGAATCGGTAGACGCGCTAGACTCAAAATCTAGTTAGAGTTATCTAGTGAGGGTTCAAGTCCCTCCTCGCCCACCACTGTTAAATGTCTAGAAAGAGAGGAAGATTCTTATGAAATCACGTTTTGATTTAATCAAACATCTAATATCTGTTGGTTTAGGTATTATGCTAATTTACACTTCTTTTTGGGGTTATCACGATATTCTATACAAAGCACCGTTCGAGTTAACATTTTATGGCAATATGATTGTTGGTGTGTTTTTATTAGTAGCTGGTGTCTATGGGTTTTTCCGCAAAAAATCACTACCTGACTTTATGTACTTTGATGCCGCTATGTTATTGCTGTTAGTTATGATGGTTTGCTTAGCTTTTGCCAGTACTATGAATTTTTCGGGCGCTTTTCGGTTTATGCATTTAATTAACCCACTTTCGGTAATTATATATTGGCTAGTTTTTGTTAGTCACACCACCGATAAATTACGAAAAATAATTTGGACGGCGCCAGTTGTACCATTAATTTTCTTAGTTTTTCTGCTGCTTAGCGGCAAACACCCGTACACTTTTTTAGATGTCAATCAAAAAGGCTTGGCCTATGTAATCTGTTTTATTGTAATTACAGCCGTGGCACTAATGGCTCTAAGTGCTATAGCATTTTTATTAAACAAATTGGTTCATAAAACACTTTTGAAAAAGTTTGATTACTGTGATACTGCGCCTAAAACTTAGCTATTAAATATTTTTTAAGTTATTTTTAAGAATTAGTTGACGCTAATTGTTTTACATGATAGCATAAGCATATAATAATTAACCCCTAAGCGGGATAAAAGGAACAGCTTTATGGCAAAAAAGAAAAACAAAGGCCTAGATAAAAAAACTCTAGGTTATTTAATAGCGGGGTTTGGCGTACTCTTGCTAGGCGGCATCGTTTGGGCCGCTACTAGCGGATTGTTGTCGATCTCGGGTTCAGTTAGTCGTGGTACATCTGTTGACCTCGACTTTACAAATGTATCATGCATCAGCCCAACTACTGGCTATGGTACTACTGGTGTTACTACAACTGGCTCGAATGGTGGTGATTATGGTTGTGGTGTTACTCTTGGTAACCGCAGCGGGGCAAATGGTGCCAATGATACCCTATCATTCGGCATGTTCTTGGGCGAACCTGGCAAAACCGAAACTGTTCAGTTCTACATTAAAAACGTTGGTGCAGTAGATGCAGATCTAAGTGCCGTTAATGTAACCAATGACGCTGGTTTCGGTGATAGCGCTAGTGGTGGTCACGATATCACTCTAGGCGGTAGCTATGTTGATATGACAGCTCAATGCATACCAACCGGCACTTCTATTGGACCATTTACAATTTCAGCCACTTGGCCAGACGGTCTGACTGGCGCATCTGGTGATGCACAATTTGCTGCCGACTTAAACTATGCAGCAGCTGCTAGCTCGTGCTAGAACCATTCAAATAAACAGGGAAAATAAAAAACATGGCGCTCAGAAAAAGAGTCAATAAACGTAAGTTATTAGCGCCAATTATAGCGGCTGCAGCACTGGTGCTATCTGGCATCGTGTATGCAGCCGCATCTGGTTACCTATCCTTTGGTGGCTCGGTCGGCCGTAATGCTAACTGCAAATTAAATATCGAATCGGCCATAAATGTTGATTCAACAACTACTACGTTGTACCAATCAGATCCGACTATCACAGCAACGGTTGATGGTGCAACACGCGAAACTATGAACTTTTCGACCAACCTAGATTACCAAGCTCCGGCCAAAGAGATTACTTTTCAGGTTGTGAATGTTGGCACTTGTTATCAAGAACTTGGAGCGTTAGAAATCTTATCGTCGCCCAGTAACGGTGTAGTAGTTAATTGGCCAAGCCTTGATGGTATCCAGCTGCCGCCCGAAAGCTCAACCGGTGCTATGACAATTTCGGTTCAATGGACATCTGTGCCATCGTCGCAGACAACCGAAACAATGTCGGCACGGATAAGCTATTCCGAGTACGCACCTAATTAATTGGGGAAAATTAAAAAACATGGCAAAAAAATTAAACAAACAATCCAGTTTTAGAAAGGCTTTTCTATTCACTAAAAAACACCGTATAAGTGTGGTTTTGGTGCTGGTATTTTTCTTTGGTTTTTTGTCAGCTGGTTTGGTATATATGATGGTCACCGGTGAACTACACCTTTTTGGCTCGACTGTTTGGGTCGATCGAACTAATATTGATATTACAAATATAGGTGTGCAGGGCGGCGATTCGGATGATACGGTTAGCGCTCTTTCGGATGGTAAAACTTTAATGTTTCATCTAGAATTTGACGCTATTAACACCCCTAAATATGTACGATTTTGTCTAAAAAACGACGGTAATCACAACGTGCATTTTGATACACCAATTGTAACTCCGCCGACTGATCCTAACATTCATATTACGTGGCCGGCCTTGGATGGCGTAACTCTTAACACTGGTCAAACTTTATGTAACAGTCTGACGCAAATAGAAGTGTATTATACGGCTATGCCGGCTGGTGCACCTTATTCTACAACTATGAGCATGAGTATTGATTATGAGCAAGATTAAGCATAGTTATGTTGATACGCATAGAAAAAAACGAACAGCTCGAACTAAACTGCTAATCGTTATTGCTTTGTTTGTTTTTATGTTTTCGATGTCATCGGTGTATGCAATGGCAACTGGCTGGCTGACTATCCAGGGCATAGCGGCTCGCACCGAAGTAATTCAGGTGGAGTTTTCGGCGGTTAATATAGTTGGTACCCTGCGCCCAGGTGAATTTACTACTATTTCGGCAGCCGATAATAACCAGATTATTAATGCCTCTCTGCTGTTGGCTATGCCGAGTGATTCACGTACAATTTCGTTTAGTATCAGAAACACCGGTAATCAAGCCGTTCGATTATTGAATATTTCAACTGTAGCCGATACTGTGGGCACGGGGTTGGTTGTGCAATGGCCAGACGATATCGCAGGTAGCCCTAATTTGACCAATTATGTGCTGTCGCCTGGCGGGACTGCGACTTTTCTAACAGTGGTCGGTTGGCAAGCTGGTGCTTACGATGTCGATACTGGTCTATTTCGTGAGTTTTCTATAACATTTAATTACCAAAACGCGAGTTTACCATATACACCATGAAAGGACTAATAAGATGACTGCAAAAAAAATTATTCGCAAATCTGTCGGCATTGTGGCAGTAGTTGCTTTTACTTTTATGGTGTTAAGCCTAGGTATCACCTATGCGATTGGTGCTAACCAGATGCAAATCAGTGGTCAGGCTTTTTTTGTCACCCAGTCGAATCTAGACCCGACGATTTTGCCAATTGCACCAGTTCCAGATGCCAATGGCAATTATTTTACTAATACTGCGTCTGGTACTGGCACAGTGCAGATACTGCGGCAAGACTATGTAACTGGCGATCTTTACCTATCAATGTGCGCGACTAACTCAAATAACGGTAACTCGGTTGCATCGTTTCAGTTCCACTTTGCTAACCCGACTGTTTTAGACTGGACAAATGGTACGGCTAGTTTTGTGTCTCCATGGCCAGCGACCGATGGTGGCTTAACTAATAATGCTTTTACTTTTACTTCGGCTACCGTAACACCAACGACCCTAAGTGCTAATCAGCAAGCAACAGTCACACTAAATTACCAGGCTCAGCTAGGTAAAAACACCACCCAGGGGTCGGCCATTGTGACTGTCCAATATACCGAAGCCGCGGATGTTGCCGATCCGATTAAAACAGTGCGTATTTACATTACCTATTATCCTCGTTCAGCAACTTACGGGTGTACGCTGGTATGATCAAAAAGAAGTGGCTGATAATTATAATCTGTGCCGCCATGGTACTGATCCAACTAGCTATCTTTTTGGCTCCACCTGCCTTTTATGACACCTATTTTAATATTTTTAGGCCGCTAGCCTACATTGCCTTATTGGTATTCGCCTACTTTGCATTTGGCAATAATCAACGCACTTACAGCGGTAAAGCTACTTTAACTATGGTTGCGGTTTTGGGCGCGATTTTATACGTGGGGTTTACTTTTACGGCCGGTTTGTTTACCGGTTTTGCGAAAAACGCTATGGAAACTTCTTGGACGGGTCTATTGCAGAATGCTTGGTCTTATTTTCTGATCATAATCATTATGGAGTTTTTACGTTCCAAAATTATGACATCGGTGTCTAAAAAATGGCAGTACCGCATGTGTTTTATCGTTATGGCGGTGTTTGCTTTCTGCAGCATCGATAACCTGCCCAATGTCATACGGTTTGGTCTATGGCAACAGGTTGATTACATCTTTACTGCACTTTTGCCAGCCTTGGTGTTAAACCTGTGGTTGTCGTACTCGGCTCTTAATGGTGGCGCAATTAGCAACTTAATTTTTATTGGTGTCTACCAAGCGGTGGCACTTTTCTTACCGATTCTGCCAGACATCCCCAGAATCTTAGACGCCATATCGCTATATTGCATCGTATTTATAATGTTTATGGTTTATGACAGTATCGAGTGGATGGCCAAACGCCAAAGTGGTATCGATGTTCAATATCGTGGCAAACGGCACTGGTGGGTAATGATTTTCCCAGGGGCGGTACTAGCAATTTGTATTATGTTTGGCCTAGGTATCTTCCCTGTTATACCTTTGGCGGTTGCTTCTGATTCGATGAAACCGAAATTTAGTCATGGCGATGTGGTTTATATTGTCAAAACTAACCCCAATGACATAAAACTGGGCGATATTGTCCAGTACACTTTGGGCAGTATTTCTATCGTGCACCGAGTTGTTGATATAAAATATACGCCAGACGGTAAACGTTATTTTGTTACCAAGGGCGATAATAACCCTATTAATGATATGTGGCCGGTTTACGATAACCAGGTGGTCGGTAAAGCTGTGGCGCAGACTCCACTGATTGGTTGGCCGGCCTTGGTATTTGAGGATTTAAAGGAGTCGAAATAATGTCACAGTTGTCAAAATGTTTAAGTTTAAGTATAATAAGGAGTATATATGGGCAAAGCGAAAATTAAGCCTAAATTCAGATTCACTACCTTGGCGGCTATATGCTTAGCGGTGGCAGCTGCTGGTATTATTCTATTATTTGCAAAAACAGTTGGCTCTCAAAAACCCGCCGATTATGTTCATATGCAAGAACATAACACAATTGACTATCGTGTTTTTATGAAGCCCAACAACGGTATTGTTAGCAAGCCGTATTTAGGCATGAACGATATTTACACCTATGACATTGTTGATCATATCGAGATCACCAATATTTACACTAATCAACTATCGCAATCGTCGCATATTAAATATCAGCACTTAGCTACAGTGTCGTTCGTGGCGCGTGTCGCTAAAGGTGGTGTAACTTCTGATTCTGACCCAGCCATTACCGATGAGGTGGTCGATACGCTGTGGGATTACACCACCGATAAACCACAGGGCAATGTCACACTCCGCAAACAAGCCGAAATTAATCTAAGTAAATATCGGGATCGCTATCAATCGATTAAGTCGAGTTTAGATTTCACTATTAGCGGCGCGATTCGGATTGATTTTATAGTCAAGGCCAGTGATGGTAATCAATTAAACAGCGAATACAAACGTTCCATGACAATCCCAGTGAGCGACTCGTTTTTCGAAATTAAGCTTGATGGCGAAGCCAGCAAAGCAACTGACTTTAATGCCCCGGCTCGGACGGTGTTAGAAACTATATTGCTAATCGCAGTCGGTGGTGTGACCATTGGGGCTTTTGCGGTCATGTTTGTTTGCATCAAAAAAGCCTTAAGCTATAAATCTTGGTATCGTCAAGAAATAGATGGCCTATTGCACGATTATGATGATGCTATTATTAATACCATCACCCCACCTGATCTTAAAAAATATCCCGAAAAGATTACCGTAGAAGGTTTTAAAGAGTTGTTACAACTGGCGACCGATATTGGCGACCCAATTGTTTACTTCGAAAATCGTCAATCTGCTACGTTTTATATTACACGTGACAAAGTTATTTATCTGATGGTTATCAAGAAAACGAAAAATAAACCCGAAGAAAAACCAACTGAACGCGAAATCGAAGATCAAGCCGAAAAAGCCGAAGCCCGCGATCAAAATTAAAGCGTTGTAAATAATGCACCATATATAGCGTATATTTTACAGATGAAACGCTATATGTAGCGTACTTTTCCACAGGATTAAGTGTTATGTGTGTTGTTAAGCATAGTTGGTCGGTGTAGAATCATAACCAGTTAATAGCGAAAACAAACAGGTGGGAATGGAAGGTTTTTGTGTTAACGCTCTTTTACAAGTAGTAGACGACTTGTTTTAGACACGATTTTTGTAAGACTTTTGACGACTCTTTGAAAGGGGTTGATTTTGATGACTGACGGAATGACAGCAGCCGAAATGGGCTTTGAGACTAGTGTTAATGACGAATTTACAGAAGGCACTTTAACGATACTTAAAAAGCGATATTTAAAGAAAGATGGAGACGGCAACCCTATTGAGACACCAGCGGACATGTTTGCACGTGTAGCAGCCAATATTGCTTCGGCTGAAGAAGTTTGGGGCAGCCAGGATGATGTTGATGCCATGACGCTTGATTTTTATGAACTAATGACATCACTTTATTTTCTCCCGAATTCGCCGACACTTATGAACGCCGGACGTGATCTGCAGCAGCTTTCT
>WRFU01000017.1 GCA_009778675.1 Candidatus Saccharimonadota bacterium | reverse complement strand
GTCCGCTGTCGGGCACGAGTCCACCGCGCAGGTTTTGACCACGTTGCTGGGGATTACAGTTCCGATGAATCGTATCCAATTCCGGCAGGCGGCCGGGCAAGTGGCCTTGGTCTTCAAGCTGAATGGACGTCCCGAAGAGGGCAAAGTCCTGACAGCCGAAGAGATCGAAACGATCGGGTACAGCTTTCAAAAGCTGACCCGCACGAAGTAAAGGAGAAAAAAATGAAAAAACAATACGCACTGGCGGAGCTCGACAGAATTGGCCGCCGTCACCAAGCAATGGTATGGAGCAAGGATGGACACGACAACGAGATGGCTCAACCGTACTGCTTATGTGGTACGGTCGGGGTGTTGTTGGAAATGATCGGTGATCGCGAGATCGCTGAGAAAGTGCAGAACAACATCGGCGACCCACTTACTTGTTTGTCGTGGCTTTGTCCAGGTTTGTACCTGTAATGATCTCTCAATAGGTGACCTAGGCATGTCCATAAACTGCCTGCCCTGGGTATATCTGGGGCTTTTCTTTTGTGCTAAAATTAAAGGGTAATGTTTAAACAAAAAAATCGCAATGGGATTATAGTGGTAGCGATTTTAGTGCTTTCTTTGCTTATTAGTATAACCGCACTGGCTTTCGCTATACCTGCCGCTATACATAAGTGTCCGGCTGGTGAACGCTGGGCTGTCACTGAGGACCAGCATTACCAATGTATCCCTGATTATAGCTGTGGCCCAGGTGATGAAGTATGTGCCGACAAACCGATTATTTATCTTTATCCAACTAGTGAGACTAAAGTTTCGGTTAAATTGTCACATCCAGAGAATATAACAGCACAATATCCAGATTACAATAATGGCTGGAATGTTATAGCGCAGCCTAATGGTGATCTACGCGAAGTTGGCACCGGCCGTGAACTTTACGCATTATATTACGAAAGCCGTAATATTGTGCCAACTCAGCGGCAGACAGACGGTTTTGTTATTAAAAGTGCAGCTACGGCGGAATTCTTGCAGCAAATTTTGCCGAAACTTGGCTTAAATGCTCGTGAAAGTGAAGAATTTATAGTTTACTGGCTACCGGTTTTACAACAAAATAAGTGGAATTATATTCGTTTCCTAACAGCCGATGAAATTGATGCCAACCAAAAACTAACTGTTTCTCCAGCACCAGATACCGTAATTCGTGTGTGGATGAGCTACGAGCCACTGAACAAGCCAATTTCAGTTAAACCGCAACAAATTAACATTCCAGCGCGCCAGGGCTTTATAGTAGTAGAATGGGGTGGCACAAGAATTAGCGAAAAGGCTACTAGATAGACTGATTCTGCTATAATTAAAGCGTAATGTTCAAACAAAAAAAAGCAGCCAAACAGGCGTCGAATAATAAGGCGAATTTTCGGCGCAACCAGACGATTAGTGGTTACAAACGTATCCACGATGATAATCAGCCCTCACTGCGGCAAAAAACTCATGCCAAAAATCGTCTAAGACGAAAAATTGTTATAACGCTGGCGCTACTTGCTTTTGTATCGGCAGCTGGGCTGTTTTTGTTGGCACAGTTTATTAGTAAAATTGATTTGACTACCGATAATGGTAGCGTAGCCACAGCCACCCTAGGAAAACACGCCAATAATTACGAAAAATTAGTAGCGGATTACTTTAGTAAAAACCCGCTCGACCGTCTAAATTTTGTGCTCAAGCCAGATAGCCTGTTGTTATATTTACAACAGCAAGCTCCAGAGATTGAACAGGCTGAAATACGTGATTTGCACGGCTTGCCGGGTAGGGCAACCTTGTATTTGGGCTTTCGCAAGCCTGTGGCCAAGTGGACTATCAAAAACCAAGACTATTATGTTGATGGGGCAGGTAAGACATTTTTGAACAATTACTACGGATTGCCGGCATTAACAGTGGTCGATGAAAACAATCTAAACATCAAACAGGGTGTAACTATTGCCAGCAATCGGCTACTGCAAACAATTGGGCAAAGTGTCGATGGCCTAAGTAAGGTTGGCCTAAGGGTTACTAAAGTCACTATTCCAAGGGGTATGACAAGGCAGTTTAACCTGTCGATAGATGGCTTGCCGTACTATGTTAAATTATCGACCGATCGTACGGCGGCGGGGCAGACTAAAGATATAAAAAGTGTAGTAGATTACTTGCGTTTAAGTAATATTAGCCCTAGTTATGTAGATGTGCGTGTAGCAGGCAAGGCGTATTATAAGTGAGATGTAGGTGTGTCGCCACTTTACCCCGCTACTCTTCTCTTGTTCGGTTTCAGTTCGTTTAACAGCAATATTACATATTTTCTATGTAGCTAAATATTATATATAATATGTCAAATGCCCACCTGTAGCAGGGTAGTAGGAGAGTAGTGCAAAATAAAACACAGGTTTTGCAAATGGAATGTTCAACAAACTATAAGCTGTGGAAATCATTTAGACTGCTAATTAACAGATACATAGTAATAATGATTAAATAGATATTACAAAATGTCAAATTTACAATAATGACTATGGGTACAGCTAGCAGTCGTAAAAGTACGGTGCTAGTTAGTAGCGGACTAACAAAATGCATGTTTATAGGTACACATGGTTAAAAGCCCCCTATTTGGGGGGTATACTAATCAACTTTGTTTGCTAGTATACACGTCTTAAAAGAAACATTGTGCGACACGATATCTATTTCACAAAGATGATTAACTATACCTCTTTTCTATCCAAATATCTCTGTTATTTTTTATATTTTGCTCTATATTATGTTTGGGCTCGTCTGCTCTACTTGCATTATCGTTTTTATTTTCATGTCGTACCAACATATTTGTTTATTACTATTATGTGACTTAATTATAATAAGTTCGTTTTTTGTTCTTATGATCAAACAAAGAAAATACAACTAAATGTTAGATGTCTATTTCTGGGATGCCGCTAGGAGTGGTTTTTTGGGTGTCGGCTACGGTTTTAGGACTATTATTAGTTTTTGCACCATTAGTATTATTACGCGAACGGTTGCGTGAACGGCGAGTTTTAGAAGGAGCGGGTGCAGCTTTGACCTCTGTCTCACCAGTGGTAGATTTTTCGTTATACAGGGCAGCAATATCCTTTAGGGTGTGTTGTGGTTGCTTGCTTTCGGCCTGATTAGGGCTAACTCTGGGCGTTTTAACAGGGGTAGGTGGGTTATTCTGCACTCCCCTAGCCTTGTTGTCTTCGCGGTAAGCCCCAGCCGAACTTATAATAGCAGCGATTTCTTGCTCGACCACTGCACGATCACGGGCAAACTGCTGCCTAGAATGTTCAATAATAGTTGGTGAATAGTCTGCCACTGGCTGTGGTATATTAAGTGTAGTAGCGCTGAAAGCTGGCGTTTTTTCGCCATTAATAATCATATTCATAATAAAATGACGGTTGTGGATTTGGATCAAATCGCTTTCTTCGAACTGGGGCTCAAATTGTTTGGCCAGCATTGGCGCATCGTCGGCCGAAACACGAAAACTGATTAGTGAGCCTACGTTGCCAAACACTGCGTCGCGGACGTTTTCAGTCATTTGCGAAATATACTGGTTGGCGATAGTTAGGTTCAGGCCGTATTTACGGGCTTCACTTAATATTACAGCGAAACTATCAGTCGCAAAGTTCTGGAACTCGTCGACGTATAAATAAAATGGGCGGCGATCATCAACATTCGGGATGTCGCTGCGCGACATAGCGGCTAGCTGCACTTTAGTAACTAAGAAGGAACCTAAAATACCAGCGTTATCTTCACCAATTAACCCCTTACTTAAGTTGACTACTAGTATCTTGCCATCATCCATAATTTCACGAATGTTAAATGAACTCTTTGGCTGACCAACAATATTGCGGATGATCGGGTTGGCCGTAAAAGCCCCAACCTTATTTAGCACTGGAGCAATCGCTTCATTTACCTGTTTTTCGCTCCATTGGCCGAATTCAGCTTTCCAGAACTGCAGTACCGAAACGTCTTTACAATATTCTAGAGTATCTTTGCGAAAATTCTTGTCGGTTAGCATACGGGTAATATCTAGCATGGTGGTTTCTGGCCTGTCGAGTAGTGCTAAAATCGTGTAACGTAGCACGTATTCAAGCCTGGGCCCCCAAGATTCGCCGAACATCCGCTTTAGCACCCCAACTACTTCACTACTAATATTCGGCTTGCGGTTAGGATCGGTTACTTCTAGCGGGTTAAAAGCTACCGGGTATTTAGTATCGGCTGGGTTAAAGTAAACCACATCTTTTATACGATTTTCGGGTATAAAACGCAGGTTATCTATAGCAAAATCACCGTGTGGATCGATAATGGCATAGCCCTGATTATGGTAAATATCACTTAAAGCCAAAAGTTCCAATGTGCCAGACTTACCTGCCCCAGTTTGGCCAATAATGTACAAGTGACGCGAACGATCGCGGCGTAGCATACCAAACTGGTGATTGATACCGCGAAAATTGGTTAAACCAAAAGCACTGATGTTTTCATCCACCGCTGGATCACCAGTCAACACTGGTAGTTTAGCTGGCGGTTCGGCCGTTTTGCTACTGGCCCAAACAATGTTGGGGGTTTCTACATTGGTGTGTGGCAAGTGGTAAACACTAGCTAGCTCTTCGATATTTAATATAAAACCTTTGTCTATAAAACGGCGAGCTTTGTATTTCATAATTTCACTTTGGTCGAACGTGCCATTGGTCATTTTAAAACCGTTTAAGTTGGTGCTGTTGAACTGTTTAAAAGTACCAACCAAGGCCTGAGTATGCAATTTGGCAGTGGTTTGATCTTGGCCGAGGTACATCAGGCGAATTTTAACACGGTAGCCTAGTTTAGCTGCCTTTTTTTCGGCTTCGGCCACACGAGTTTTGTCGCGATCGGAAAGTTCGGGGCTAACCGCTGGCGTGCCCGTGCCACCTTCGGGCGGTTGCCATAGTGCCCCTAAAGCCTGCACAAACCAAGACAAATTAAAACCATCGCCAAACAGTCTGCCTTTGTTGCCACTCCTAACTTTTTTAACCCAGGCCTCACTTTCTTTGTGCCAATCATCAGCAATCGGACGGATTAATATTTGAATCCACATTTCTTCGCTGGCTGATTCGAGTTTGGCTAAAGTGCCAGTAATACCAGCCAAGGGGTCAACTTCGAAGTTGTCGAAGGTTTTTATAGGCAGTACTTCGTTATCTGTTAAAACAATTTCGGTGTTATAGGCCACCTGGTAATCTTTAAAATGGTCGACGTAATCGTTTTGGGCTTCATAAATTTGTACCGTTGGGTACTGTGAATAAATCTGACCTTCTACAAAGCTTTGCAAGATCTTTGGCACCCACACATAAAAACGAATTTGCCGATTAACCGAAGCGATTTCGAAACTTAAGTGTTCTTGCACGCCAGCATTGTTTTTAAGTTCGGTAGCGTCACGTAGAATACCGTGTAGGCTGGCAAATAATTGTTCGGCGGCTAGTTCTTTTTTGTCGTTGGCGCGCGGAATTTCTAGCACCAGTAGTACGCTTTCGACGTTGGTAACTTTAACTTGATCTAATTTTTTATAGTTTCGATAAGTAAGGTACGACAACCAGGCCACTAATGGGATCCAGATATACCACTGTAAAAAGAATTTAAATATTTCAGAAAAAATCATGGTCTTGCCTACCATTATTGCATTTTAAGGGGTTTTTGGCAATATGGACGTGCTTATTTTTGGTCTTTTTCGGCTAGGTAATACATGGCCTTGCCGGTACGTTTAAACTGCGATTTGCTTTGCAGGTTTAACAAAACGGTGGTTTCTTTAACCTGGCGAGTTCTTAGAACTCGTTTAACAACTTCGTCGCGGTAAACTGGTTCTTTAGCTTCGCGCAACACTTTTTCGATGATATCGGTAACTGTACCACGGGTGTAACCCCAGCTACCAAGGGCATAAATCCCACGGCCAATTAGCACAAAACGGTCATCTTTGATTAACTCGTTATGAATAGCCTGCACGGTCACGTCTTTACGCTTAAAATCACTTTTAGAAATAGCATCGGCAATTTCGCTAAAATGCATCGGTTTTTTGGTTTCTTCTAAAATCACGAAGATTTTATCGCGAATATTGCGTGGGTTAACGGCTGGCCACTTGGTTAAACCCCAGAGGCCATTTAGGTTGCTGAGCAGTTTGCTAACCTTAGCCAAAGCATTAACGTGATCTGGATGTTCGTAATCTAGCTTAGCATCTAGCTGATCGACTGTCATCGGTTTTTTGTTATCACGAATCAGTTTAACGATTTCGTCTACCCGACCTTTGATAGTGTCTTCATCGCCGTATTCGGTGATACCAACCGCTTGGTAGTAAAAGTCATTTTCGTAAATAACTGTTAATACTGCCGAAATGTCACCAATAAACGTAAACATTGCTCGTTCTGGCGCCGAGGTATCTTTACCCAAAACAGCGTCGGCCAATTCGTTAACCCTGGCTATTCGGCCAAATTCGGTTAGTTTACGGATAATTAACTTTTCGGTTGTAGCTAAGTTTGCCACGCGACCATCTTCGGCAGCGATACGTAGGCGTATTAAAATAGCCTTTTCTAGCTGACGAACACGTTCCCTGGTAATACCTAGCATTTCACCAATTTGCTCTAACGTTTCTTTGTGGTCTCGCAGACCAAAACGTCGGATAATTATTTCCTTTTCACGGTCTTGTTCGATAACGTCTAGAATACTGTCAATAGTGGTCTTAATGACTTCTAGGTTCGTTGTTTTTTCGTTCGAACTCATATTTCTTCCCCTTATATCCACCGTTTACTTATTATTGCTTGTAACAAGTGTATAATGTTTGATTTTACATGTCAAGCGTAAGTTGTTGTTAATTGTTATTGTGTAATTATAGCATAGTCAACCCATAAATGAGAAGGCTTTTACGTGTTTTTATTATAATAATCAATTCTTTGCCAATAAAAAACCGCCCCAGGTATGTTAGAGGCGGTTTTAGGCTATGGATAGATGTGGATGTTAATCATGATCAAGAAATTCGTAAAATCTTGCACATATGCTCTTGAGCAGATTTCCTGCATTTTTTTCGACGTCCAATTGGTCGTCAGGTATACCGTATCCTTCGCTCTTTGAGAAGAATTTGTATACCCCATTAGGGAATCGTTTAACATAGCCCATATTGCCAAGACTTATCTCGTTACTTCCTGGCACATAAACCAGTTGGAACAAGATCGGTAATAGTATATTCAAGCGGTCTTGAGCCTCAACCATTTTCGCGTCATTCACTTCCTGTACCGCTTGATTAACTGCCTCCTGATGGCGCTTAGTTAATTCCCTAAGAGCTTGTTGCTTAGCATATAATTCGCTAGCCACAATTTCACCTTCTTTCCTCACCTGTCAAAGATCTTTAACAGGCAAAATCAAAACCATATATTAACTCTGTACCTGTTAGATAGCTATAATGATATCATAAAGCTGTAATAACATCAAGTAGCTATTTTTTGGCTTTGCGGCGTGGGAACTTCTTTTTGGCTGGGGTTTCGTCTAGCAGTTTTTTAGCATCTACTTCTGTTAACTTCTTTGGGTCGATATCTTTCGGAATCTTAGCGTTCTTTTTACCGTCGGTTACGTATGGTCCGAACCGGCCATTTAACACCTTAATTGTGCCAAAATCGGCAATGTTTTTATTGGCTTCTTTGGTCAGTTTTTCTTTATAAAGTTGCTTAGCTTCGTCCAACGTAATCGTAAACGGATCGAGCGGTGCAATACTCACAAATAGCTTGTCTACCTGGATATATGGTCCAAATCGGCCGATATTGGCTTTTATTTCAAGGTTATCATCGGTTTTACCTACCACCCGTGGCAATTTGAACATTTCTAAGGCCTGTTTTAATGTTACGTCATGAACGGTGGTATCGGCCGGTAATGGCGCAAAACGGGGCTTTTCGGCATCTTCTTTTTCGCCGATTTGTAACATGGGCCCAAACCGTCCTACTCTGGCAAAAACTGGCTTTTTGCTCTTTGGATCGATACCGATTTTGCGGGCTTTTACCACCTTACTGCGGTCGATACTGTCGGATTTTTCGATTAACTTATGGAATGGCGTGTAAAAGGCCTGTAGCATGTCTACCTGTTTGGCTGTGCCTTGCTCTATTTTATCTAGATCTTCTTCGGTTTCGGCTGTAAAACCATAGTCGACGATTTGATTAAAATAATCTAGCAAAAAGTCACTTAGCACTTCACCAATCGCGTTTGGCACTAATTTACCTTTATCTGCGCCGGTGCTCTCTGTTATGATGTCTCGGCGGATCAGATCGTTACTTCTGCGCCGCTCCTCGTGCCCGTCGTTACGGGACTCGTCACTGACTACCTCGCCGTTCTTCGGGAGTCGCGCAGAAGCAAGATCTGATCCGCCGAGTCTTAATTCCACCACTTCGCGCTCTTTACCCTCACTAATACCCTTTTGTACATAACCACGGGCTTGAATATTTTCTAAAATCGTCGCGTAAGTGCTTGGTCGGCCAATACCTAATTCTTCGAGCTTTTTAACCAAACTACCTTCGGTGTATCTGGCTGGTGCTTTATCGAAAGTTTGGCGCGCCAATACTTCTTTGGCATTTAACTTATCGCCACTTGTAAGTTTGGGCAAAGCATTATCTTTATCTTTGCCATAAACCTTTAAAAAGCCGTCGAATATAACCACCTCACCCTTGGATTCAAAATATACTCTGTCGTCATCCTGAACTTGTTTCAGGATCTTTTTAGTACTAGCTCCTGAAACAAGTTCAGGATGACAGGTGGTGGAGCTGGAATCAGCGGCTATCTTAATAGTGGTTTTTTCTAGTTGCGCTGTGGCCATTTGGCTCGCTAGTGCTCGATTACGGATTAATGTATAAATTTTTTGCTCGTAACTACCAGTAACTGTTGTAACTTTTACATCGGTTGGACGAATAGCCTCGTGGGCTTCCTGCGCATTGGCAGTTTTGGTCTTAAACTGACGCACTTGGGAATATTTTTCACCATATTCACTTACGATAAATTTGCTCATAGCGTTAATAGCTTGACCACTTAAATTGGTGCTATCGGTACGCATGTAAGTGATTTTACCGGCCTGGTACAATTTTTGAGCGGCGCTCATGGTAGTTTTGGCACTGTAACCTAGGCGGGCATTGGCTTCTTGCTGCAAAGTGCTAGTGGTGAACGGTGCACTGGGGTTACGAGTACCGGGGCTCGTTACTATATCGGCCACGCTATATTTAGCGCCAATTAAACTTTCTAGGAATGCTGTAGCCTTGGCTTCAGTATCAAAAGTGGTAGGCAGCTCGGCCTTAAATTCATCTTTGCTGTGTTTAAAAATCACGCTAACTTTAAACTTAAAACTATGCTTAAAATCCCTAATCTCACGTTCGCGTTCTACAATCAACCGCACGGCCGGGCTCTGCACTCTACCGGCGCTTTTACCGCCGGGCACCTTTTTCCAGACCACTGGGCTTAATTCGTAGCCCACTAACCGGTCTAAAATCTGCCTAGCTTGCTGTGCGCTAACTAGGTTCATATTGATTAGACCAGGGTGTTTCACAGCATCTTCGACAGCACTTTTAGTGATTTCTTGGTAAGTTATGCGCTTGGTTTTCTTGGGATCGAGCCCTAGAACCTTAGTTAAGTGCCAAGCAATCGCTTCGCCTTCGCGATCGCGATCAGTTGCGAGCCATACATCAGCACCTTTAGCGGCCTTTTTTAGTTCGGCTACGATCTTGGCTTTTAAGGGGTCGATTTCGTATTTAGTAGTAAAACCGTGCGTTACATCTATGGCGTCTTTATCTTTTGGCGGGATCTGGCGAATATGTCCCACACTGCTTAGAACTTTAAAATCTTTGCCCAAGTATTTTTCTATGGTTTTAGCTTTGGCTGGGCTCTCGACAATAACTAAGTTTTTGCTCATCTAAGGATTAATGTTAACGCATTCTACTAACGTTCACAAGTCTAAATATGGATTAGGCTCCCAATTAAGGGAGCCAAATGTGCAGAGCTGTCGGTGTAATATTAAGACTAAGCGACCAATCAGGAGGACTGGTAAAGAATCTGTGGTCCTCTATCGCCCGTTTCCTCATCGCCCATGATGGGTGTAAAGCCTCCACGCACCGACAGCTCCGACAGTAAGGCAATTATACACGTCAATAATTATTTGTCAACACTTATTTTAATGCCCACTGATTAGCACCCAAGCTACGGATTTGACCCTTTAATTCCATAAGTGTTACTACTTGATTGAAATCACTAGTATTTAGCCCTACCAGGTGCATTATAGCTTCGCCGTCGCGCTCACCTTTTTTGATCAATTTAATAATCTGACTTTCTACCTCGTTGTCGCCTAGTACGTCTAGTTTGCCTTGCACGAGCTCGTTGGGGCAAATAGCCGCTAACACATCATCTACCTCTGTTAGCGGTATTGCCCCCTGTTTGATCAGTCGATTGCAACCAGTGCTCATTGGGCTGGTTATATTACCCGGTACGGCAAACACATATTTGCCCTGCGCTAACGCGTGGGCGGCAGTACTAAGCGTTCCAGATCGCGAGGCGGCTTCGACCACCACAATGGCATCACTTAAGCCACTAACAATCCGATTGCGCTCTAAAAAGCTACCTTTATATGGTGGCGTACCCGGTTCATATTCGCTGATAATTGCCCCACCACTGTAGATAATTTCTTGGCCAAGGCTATAATTGCTCCTAGGGGTAATGTCGTCGACACCACTAGCCAAAACTGCCACGGTTAGGCCTTTGGCGTCAAGTGCGCCACGGTGCGCTATGGCATCGATACCAAGTGCCAGTCCACTAATAATTGTTATACCACGCTTAGCTAGCTCAAACGCTAAACTATAAGCGACTTCTTGGCCGTATCTGGTGGGCTTGCGGCTACCCACTATCGTGACACATTTTAGGCTATTTTCGGGTAATTTTCCTACAAAATACAACTTTTTAGGCACAAGCGCAATAGTAGATAACACCTCTGTAAATTTAGTGTCCTGAGGTCGTATTTGGTTGATTTTATTAACATTTTTCATAAAAAGTATTGACATTGTATGCCATGTGTGATATACTGATGGTGAGTTGGTTAACAATATGTTAGCCACCAGGTACCTACACAATTATACAACGATTTTTACAAAGTTCTTTGTAAAAGGAGTTACTTTGCATAGAATGAGCTTGCCTTTACTGTAGGAAAGCGTCAGAACCTCCGGGTTCTTCCATTGTGTGCATTGTAATCCCTTTAACCGGCGGGCCCCAAGGATTTGTGAGGTGGGTCACGCTCCGTTAGTTGACTAACTCTGCGAGATTAGTCACAGGGTCACCCACTGGGCGATGTGTTAAAGGGCCAAATAACCCCACTTTTCAGGTGATGCCCACCCTTACCTGAAAGCGGGGTTTTTTGGTGTTTAAAAGACCCACCCCTTTAATGGATGGGTCTTTTTGTGTAGATACGTTTTATGGGTTTAGTTCCTTGAATGCTTTATAAAATGCGATATGCCATTTGGTTGGTTGTTCACCAAAGCTGCAATGCGGCGCTTCAATTTTTATGACTTTGCAATTGGTTATCTTTTGCCAAGCACTAGTCGCCTGCGGCTGTACCACTGTATCGTTACCTTCTACGCAAGCAATATACACGGATGGTATGCCAACCAGTGTAGAAGCTGTAAGCGGCTTATGGGTGGCCATATAGGTGGTTTGGTCCAACATAAATGCTAGGCTAAACTGGTCGAAACTATCGCGCGCCTGCTTACAAACTTTGTCATAGTCTAACCCAGCTTCGATATTCTCGCGCTTTGGCATGGCTATCATCGACCTATACATCGGTTGCAGCAGCTTATTAAGCTCTGGGCTGATAACATGCGATAAAGGTATGCCAATCAGAGCTAATTTATCAGTCGGCGGATAAAAATCTTGCCGGCTACTTGGGCAGTCAACCAGGATAAGCTGTAACTTATCAATGATCGAATTTGCCTGTGGTAGACATCGATAGATATAGTCGATAGCATCATAAATTACAATACCGCTCATGGAAGCACCAATTAACACAATCCGCTTATAACCTCTGCCCTCACACTGTTGGATCAGGTTTACCAAAGCCGAAATAGCTTGGTTACTATTAAATCTTTCACCAGTGTAATTAACCATATAAACATCACCTTTGGTTAGCCACGGATCGGCCACCCAACTTATGTCGTTACCATTGGCGTCGGCCACAATACCTGGCAGATATATGATGGCAGTTGAAAGTTGTGCCTGTGAATGCCAAGTGACTTCCACAGAACTTTTCATGCCAGCGCGGCAACATTGGTTCACCACCACTAAAACTATTAGTACCAGGGCGCACCAAAACCACCAGGAGCCTATTATTCGTCTCACTCATATCACCTCTTTCCGAAGTCGTATCTACATATTAAGGTACGTCTTGTAATCGTAGCATATTATAGCTGCGGTGTCAATTTAAAGTGTATCTGGCTTGAGACTGCCAGCGATAAAATCATCGATTAACAAACTAACTCGCGTGTAAATTATGGGCAGTTGCTTTTGCTCAGTATTACTAAATTTGCCCAGTACAAAATCTCTATCATTTTGTTTGGTTTTCAGGCTATTTTTAGTGCCAATCCGAATACGCGCAAAATCTAGGCCAGTGGTTGCGATGATCGATTTTAAGCCATTATTGCCGCCATCACTGCCGAGCTTACGAATTCGGATAGTACCAAAATCTAAATTAAGGTCATCGCAAATTACTAGTAGGTCTTGTTTGGCGTTAAGTTTATAGAACTTTATTAAATTCTGCACTACTTCACCGGTTAAGTTGTAAAACTTTTGTGGTTTTACGAGCATGGTTTTATCGGCAGTTTCGACCGCTAAAGCATCAAATTTGGGTAGATTCTTCCATTTTAAACCCTGTTGTTTGGCGTAAGCATCGCCCATTAAAAAGCCCACATTATGGCGGGTTCGCCGGTATCTTAGCCCTGGATTGCCCAGTAAAACGATTAATTTCATGTTTCAATCTTAGCACGGATCACGACCGTTCGAGAAGCCAGCTAGTTGACAGATAAGGAATGGTATGTTACATTATTAGCAAACTTGGTGATAGACAAGTTTGGTGAAGTTTTTTAGGGCGGGAGCTCTTTTACAAAGTGAGGTGATAAGATGAAGTATGCAATAGTATGCGGCGATTCTGGCGATAGTGGACTCCAGGAGCTACCAACCAAGGATCGAGATTCTATCGAGCGGTTAGGCCAGGATATCCTGGGACAGATCATAGCCAGCGATATGATGGCCGTAATAGTTTGTCAGGACCGGAGCTGTGCAAAACAGTCGGCGGATATCCTAGCGGCAACACTCAAAACATCGGGCGTTACCATTATGAAACAAGGCGTTTTGCTCGCGTTGTCGAATAATGATACTGGGCCTGGAGATTATGAGTCTTGGGCAGGTCGTGTTGTGGAACAAATTAGATACCACTTACTGCCTTCTATAGTAGAGCCATCGCCGAACCTGGTTATTATAGTTGCAAATTGGTGGCTAACCCCGTTCTTGTCGCCGGCATTTGGCGTTGACGAAATACTACTGGACGATGCGGATCCTTGCCAGGGCGACTTTGAGCTTGGTGATGGTGTGCTCATTGATGATGACTGGGGCAGCGGTATATGGTTATGACCACTTGCAACCAAATCTTCGTTAGGGTGGCGCGCTACTGGGCGCCACCCTATTTTAATTCGTCGGTACTATTTTTGTTGCCAAATGTGCTACACTATAGGCAAGTAACCATAAGGGGGAATATGAATATATTCGCTGATATAATCTTCAAAAGTATGCGTACGGAAATCACGATAACTAACGCTAACGCTGTAGCGTGTTGTGCGTTTGTAGTGCCACTTTTGCTGGCAGTTTATGCGCTAACGGCTTGGCTGCTAGGTAAAGTTTTTAAAAAAGCCGGTGTGCCGGCCTGGAAGGCCTGGGTGCCGGTATATAACGAATGGAAATTGCTGCAGATCGGTGGCCAACAGGGCTGGGTGGTGTTACTGCCATTTATGATTTGTGGCCTAATGGCCGTGGCTTATGGTGCGGCGCAGCTGGACACCACTTACCTGCTATCAGTTTTGGCTGTAACGGCTATTTTGCTACTGGCTGTTTTGTACACTGTTAAATACTTTTTGGCGGTCTGGAATGTTAACAAAAAGCTCAACAAACGCTGGTACTGGCTTCTGCTGTTGTTTGTGAATCTGGGTCCATCAGTATGGTTGTGGGTCAACGCGCTTGATAGTTCTAAATGGCACGAAAAATATGGCGCTAAAAGCTTAGCCCCAGAGATGAAGAAAAAAGTTAGTAAAAAGCGTAAAAAATAGCTATTCTCGTTGGTTTTTGGCTCGTTCGTCGCGAAAGCTGAATTTTATCGCGGTGCCGTTGTAGCCAAAGTTTTCGCGCCAGGTGCGCTCTAGGTAGCGCTTGTAGCTCCAGTGCAGTAGTTTTAGGCTGCTGCCGTAGATGACAAACCACGGCGGATTGGTGTCAGTTTGCACCACGTAGCGCAGTTTAGGAAAAGTGTTTTTAAGCCCGGCTGGTGGATGTTTGGTGATAGCTGCCGCTAACACTTTATTTAATTCACTAGTGGGGATTTGTTTTTGGCGTTCGTGGTAAATTGCTAACGCTAAATCTAGCAACTTAGTGACGTTTTTGCCATCTATACTACTAGTAAAAACGAGCGGTGCGAACGGAATAAACTTAAAATCGCGCGCAATGCCAGCTGAAAGTTCATCCACTTGGCCGCGATCAGCAGCGTCCACAAGATCCCACTTGGTGAGCGTTAAAATAATCCCCTTGCCGGCCTCGTTGATAATTCCGGCCAGCGCTTGGTCAAAACTAGCGTGTGGCTCGGTGCTATCTACTAGTAGAATACAGACGTCGGCTTCTTCGATGGCGCTCATAGTACGAATTACGCTAAACTTCTCGATCCCCACCTGTTGCTTGCCCGGGCGGCGCACGCCGGCGGTATCAAGCAGTTCAACCGCCTGGCCTTTGAATTTAATACTAAGACGGTTGGTGTCGCGCGTAGTACCAGATAAATCGGCCACTATTGCCTGCTGTTTTTTGCCCAAAGTGTTAAACAGGCTGCTTTTGCCGACATTTGGGCGACCAACTAGGGCGATTTTTAGCATACTAGCATCATCTTTAGCACTTCGTTTCGGGATTTTAACGGTGATTTCATTAAGCAGCTGCCCCACCCCACGGCCGTGCTCGGCCGAGGTTATAACCACATTTTTAATACCCAGGCGCAAAAATTCCTCAGGCGGCAGATGATCTTTAAGATCGGACTTATTTAGCACCAAAACAACTGGTTTTTGGCTTTTTAGGGCTTTTTTGGCGATTAATTTATCGTTGTCGTCAGGGTATTTAGTACCATCCACCACCACTAAAATTAGTTCAGCATTGATAACCGCATCTTCGATTTGCTGCTGAATGGTGGCTTCAAAATCGTCTTCTGGGTCTTTAAGCCCGGCGGTATCAACTAGTAAAAAATCGTGATTGTTATAGCTGATTTTGGCTACTACGCTGTCGCGCGTGGTGCCAGCTTCTTTGGCGACAATGGCCGTGTGGCTGCGACTCATGCGGTTAAATAGCGCGCTCTTGCCGGCATTGGTTTGCCCCACGATGGCCACGGTTGGTAAATTTTTGCTCATGTAATTATTTTAACATCTTACGCTTGTGGCGAAAACGCCACAGGCCAAGTAAATTTTAAGTATACATCCAGATGTCTTATAAAAAGCTTATGCTATACTGAATGCTATGGTTAAAAAGAGAGAGGGCAAGATAATACGTCCGAAAGGATTGAAAGTACAGCCCCATGAGAGCAACGCCGTACGAACTTTAGAAAAGCATGGTTTTAGTGGTGAAATGATCGAGCCAGTCGGTATAAAAGGCAATCGAACACCAGATTTATCACTGGGTGGTGTTCTATGGGAGATAAAGAGTCCAACTGGTAAGAGTCGACAGACTATCGAGCGCCAATTTAAGCGTGCCGTTAGGCAGTCACGCAATATCATTATCGACACAAGAAGAACCAAACTAGATGATGCAGAAATTGAAGGATATATAAAATTGCGGTTGAAAAATAGTAGGAACACTAAGAAAGTAATGATGATAAATAAAAGAGACAAAATAATTGTTGATTTTAAAAAATAATAGTGCTATAATCACAACATTGAGGGCCACCGGGCAGTGATGAATAAGCACAGCAGTAGGAGCCTTCTTTGCTTTGGGACACTTATCAAAAGTTTTATTTAGCTACAATTGCGGTGTGGCTGCGGGTTAAGCGGTTAAACAATGCGCTCTTGCCGGCATTGGTTTGCCCCACGATGGCCACGGTTGGTAAATTTTTGCTCATGTAATTATTTTAACATCTTACGCTTGTGGCGAAAACGCCACAGGCCGAACGAAGCCGAAGTAAAAATAAAGATTTCGTTTAGCACGCTTGGAATAGCGCCAACCGCAATGCCGTAAACCAGCCAGAACGGCACTTGCAACAAAGTTAATTTGCGGATCGTTTGCGGATTTTCTTGCCAGAGCGACAATGTAAATATCAACCAGCCAATTAAAGCAAACGCAGAACGCCAATCTTGCCAGGTTAAAATCGATACAATTGCCCCTAGCGCCATAATTACAATCAGTAGCCAAACTGGTCGTTTTTGTTTTTTATCAAGATAATAAAATACTACCGAACGGATTAGGCTAATAAAATTCAATGCCGCGCCGGCTAACGCACCGAGCAAAAAATACTGCACCACCCAACTGCCGGTTTCAACCACCTGGAATTGCAACATAGTTTGGCGGCGTTTGCACTGAAAAGTCAGCACGCCAAACAGTAATGCCACCCCGCCAACAATTTGAGCCACCCAAAATAACATAAATTAAATATACACTAAGGATTATTGTAAAAAAAGCTTATGTTATACTGAATAGCATGAAAATTTATCAATCTAGATACAATAAGCTTCCCGGTTCAACTTATCAAGAAATATCACAAAATGCGCACAGAGTATACCATGAAATAAAACAGCGTACAAGACGAAACCCATATGTCCGTAGCGCATATTTTAAGAAAAATAAAATATTTCTAGATCTGTTCTGGTCGCATCTTGACCAAAAAACTCGTCGTGACAGGATCAGCCGATTAAAATATTACAAATGTGGCATAGACTTATTGCGTAAGTCGTACCTAATACCAGAAAGTAGGCCAAATCCAAATGGAAAAAACGAAATAGTTCATCGTTTTGCTGGCCAAGCAAAAGATGGTGGGCTGTTTTTTGTCCAAGTAAAAGAAGATAGGCGTGGTAATAAGTACTTAATGTCGATCTTTCCTGGTTGAATAGCTACAAAAAAGGAAAGACCCCACAAGTGTAGTATATAAACTACGGGTCGAGCCTTTCCGATGCGTGTTGCATCTAACAGTATTCTAGCAAATACCAGGCAAATCAGTCAAGTTTAATATGCCAAAGATGTTTAAAACTTACGAAGAACTGTTTACGGCTTATAAAGCATTTCGCCAGGGGAAAAAATTAAGTTATAGTCTGGCTGATTTTGAATACAATTTAGTGCCTAATTTGCGCGAATTAGCGGCAGAAATTGATAATCACACTTACCACCATGGCAATTATCGCATATTAACAGTACGCGAAAAGAAGCGGCGCGATTTAGCCATAGCCTGTATTCGCGACCGCGTGGTGCACCGCTACGTTTATGATTATCTGGTTGGTTTATTTGACACTAATTTCGACCCGGATGTGTGGTCGTGCCGCAGGGGCAAAGGGTTGCACGCTTGCCTAGCCCGCACTCAACAACTACTAAAATGCTATCCACGGGCTTATGCGTGGCGCACCGATATCACCAAGTTTTTTGATCACGTCGATCATCACGTGCTGCGCCAATGTTTAAAACGGCGCGTTCAAAACTGCGAAATGTTATGGCTATGTGATGAAATTATTAGCAGCTACCACCTGAGGGGGGGGGCAACCTACTGGTATTCCGATTGGCAATTTAACCAGCCAAATTTTTGCTAATATTTATTTAAACGAATTCGATCGCTATGTGCGCCACACTGTAAAACCACTGGCCTATGTGCGTTACGGTGATGATTGCCTGTTACTATTCCCTACTCGCCGTCAGGCCTGGCAAGTCCGCACGGCGGCAACTAGTTGGCTGTACGGGCAATTAAAACTAACCATAAACCCCAAAAATGATGTGGTTATTAAGGTTAGCGCTGGCTTGCACTGGTTGGGTCACGCTGTAACCGCCAAATACGCCGTGGTCGATAAAACTACTACCAGGCGGGTGTTGGCCAGAGTAAATACTAGTAATGTGGCCAGTTATAAAGCCTTAAAATTAGCTAAATGGCCCAAAACAGAGCTAAATTGGGCGGTTTTGGACAAAATTAAGGATATTTTAAGCCCCAAAGCTTGACTTTTATGCACTAGTATGCTACAATGGAAGCATAGGTAACTACGCACATTAATAGCACATGAAGGAAGAGCCCTTAAGTGATATTGCGGCGTAGTTTTTCGGCTGTTACTACTACTCAGACGAGTGGTGGTGACAAAGGAAGGAGGCCAATAATGGCTAAATTTGAACTGAAATGGCAAGGTCGCAAGGCGGCTGAGGGTAAAGATGAGCTGGCACAGTTCCTGATGCCAGGGACAGTTGATCCCGGGCTGTATCAGGAAACCATTATCAAAGCTTATCAGGAAATGAATTTTCCTGGTTGCCAGAGTGACTTTAACGGTTTTTGGGGTGAACGTCTTAAGGATATTTGCCACAATGGCTATCTGGGGATACCATTCCCAAGCTTTAGCGAGTTAACGTTAAGTGACTTGCTATTTTATGCCTCCAAGTTCTGGTGCGAGCTCAATAAAATTGAGTTTGACCCAGAAAAGCAACAGATTCTCTGGGGCTTTTGGAAAGCATATTATGGACAGTTTATGGATCAGGAGTACACTTCACCAGAGCGACTGCAGTTTTTGTTTCGTTGCAATATGAGCAATGCGAGCAATGACAACCCATATCTGTTTGGATTAGGTAAAGCGTATGACACGCACAAAGAGTATGGTTGCGAGAACTATAAGGACTCGCAGCATTTTCTGGCAGGGCAGATTGTTGCAGCAATTAGCTCGCAAGGTAACTTGATCGGCGCAACTGCAACCGAGCGAAGTTTGACTATTTTAGTTATCCTAGCTTTAGTAGAAAAACTTTACTTGCCGAACACTAAAGGCGGCTACGCGGATGCTTTTAATGAGCTGATGTGGGGCTGGTTTAGAAAGGTTCTGCCGCTTGCTGATCCCGAGGACACCACCTCTGGGCGTGGTCCGGACGGTGACGTGCCGAGTTTCTGGTCGCGCGGCGACTGGCGGTTGCGCTTTGACTGGCTCGATGGCAACGCGTTTGACCACTTCGGCTTTGCGGTGCTTGGCGAGGAAATTCTTAGGTCTTAACCTTTTTCCTTTCCTTTTCC
>WRFU01000016.1 GCA_009778675.1 Candidatus Saccharimonadota bacterium | reverse complement strand
GTGTCCATTCGGTACTATTGGGGAAGGTAACTAGGGTGGAAGTGTTTTGGATGCCACAATCAGGTGTCGGGTGAGCTACGCTGCAACTAGTACCATCAGTGCGATACCAATCATAATCGGCGTAAGCTGTACCGTTAGCGTCTGTGCCAGTGGGGACAGTGATGGTACGATCGTTATTGTCGTAGGTGGGAACTATGATGTCGCCAGGATTGATGGTGGGGCTATCAGTTGGTATGCTATCGGTGGATATGTTCTTTACAGAATAAAGAACCGACGAGCTATCCATCGTTTGGGAGTCCACAATTGTTGAACCATCTTTAAAGGTTGCGCTACGGTTGGCGTAACCAGTATAACCAACTCTACCAAACGTGCCGCTATATACATTGAACGTGCTATCTGTACCCGAAGCTTTGCTAGTATCAATAGTATCAAATAAATCCGCCGGGACAGTACCAACAGTGGAATCCATAGCGTAACCTTCAAAAGTCATCAAAAACATGTATGGGAATACAATACCACTGTCAGTATTAATTGAGCTGAATAGACCGGCTGGAATTGTGCCAACAGTGGAGTTTTGGGCATAATTATTAAAAGTGCCATTAAATGTTGCCAAGAAGAACATACCATTACGAGTATCCATCGAGTCAAACAGGCCAGCTGGGATGGTGCCAACGGTGGAGTTTTGAGCAAAATTCATAAACGTATTTTCAAACATACCCACAAAATCATCAGCCTGACTAGTATCTAGAAAGTCAAACAGGCCAGCTGGGATGGTGGCGGTAGTGGAATTGCGGGCAAAATCGGCAAAAGTATAATCAAACATCATCCCAAGGTTGACGTCGCCAGCAGTTGATACGTTAGTAAATAGATTAGCTGGAATACCTATGGCATTGTACATGCCATAAAACATGAAACTAAAACGAGCGTCAACCCCATTAGTTCGCATCAAATTGGTCAGCATTGTATCAATAGATAAAAACATCGACTGATAAATAACCGAGCTTGGGTTATTTGTAAGATTCGTAATAAACGCGCCAAAAGCATCAAACCAGCCAATCTGAGGCGTACCGTTAGGTTGAATTGTAATTTGGTATTGTCCAGCCGAGGCATAGGTATGGGCTACCGCCGAAACGCCAGAGGAACTACTAGTGCCAGAGACTGGTTCAATATTACCATCACCCCAATTAACTAGCCAGTTATACGGTTTGCCACCGCCGCCGTGGTCATTGGTAGGTATGGCAAAAGTCAGGCCGGTGTTAGTCAGGCCACCTTGTGCGTCGAGCTTGGTATTAATCGTAAACGCGAAACATTCCGAGTTGCCGTTACAGCCTGGAATCGTCGAGGGGTCAGCGGCCGCTAAAGCTTCGGCTGTTTTAGGTTGAAAAAAGGTGCAGGTAACAACCGCAAACACTAAGGACAATATGATTGGCAACCCAAATATTAAATAACTGATCTTTTTAGCGATTCGCATCAAATGGGCTTTCCCTCGCATTTAGGTTTCTGTTTCACGCTCTTATAAAAAAGTTTATCTTATCTTGTACAAAAAGGCAAATTTCAGCTATTTTGGCCAACGAGCGATGGCATCGGCAATGACTTGCTTAGCGACTTCTAGGCCGTCAAAACTTTTTACTTCAGTGCTGCCAAGTTTTTTAAGATCCTTGTAATGATTAAAATGAAACTCAATTTGCTTAATTAACTGTGGTGGTAAATCATCTAATTTTTGGTAAAAATCGCCGTTGCTACGATCATCGGCCGGCACAGCAATAATTTTATCGTCGACTTCACCGCTATCGACAAATTTCATCACACCCAAAATTCGGGCTTTTAAAAAGATCCCGGTAGTTAGCGGTTGGTCAGTAACTAATAATACATCCAGTTCGTCACCGTCTTCGTCAAGTGTTTGCGGGATAAAACCATAGTTGGTCGGCTTGGCAAACACCATTGGCTCTAAACGATCTAATTTGAACGCACCGACTTTGCGATCCCATTCAATTTTTTGGTTGCTGCCCATTGGAATTTCAACCACCATGTTAATTTCACCATTTTGGTAATCACCAGCGTCTAAAATTTTATTAAAATCTGCCATTTTGTCTCCTTATATTTGGTAACTAGTTTAGCACACAATTTTCAAGGTTCGCATGTCCATCTTGATAAAATGCTCTAGATCTTTGCACTAAATCAATATAATCCGTAGTTTTATAACCATAGCTAATATATTTTAACAATGCTTTGTGATCCATGGTTTCATTCAAGTAGGCAGATATCATCCACGCCAAATCGTAACCACTATATTTTCCTTCAACAACAAAAGTCTGCATAGACTGTAACTCAGATAATGTCGGGACATACGACATATTGGCAATCCGCGTGATAACTTTTTGAAAGCCTTCTTCCCCTGGTTGCTTACGTTGCCCAGACAAAAATGTGGCTAGACCTTCACTCAACCACGCCGGAAACCGCTCTGTCGGTTGTTGATCAACAGCATAAGTATATTGATGGACTAATTCGTGATTAACCCCAAGTAAAACACTTTGTGTTGGATTTTTTACATATGGTTTCCGTCTAGCTAATTGCTCTGGTGTAGAAAAGCTAATAATGCCATGGACACCACCGTGATTATTGTTTGAAAATCCAACCGCATAATCAGGTGCGTCCTCACCTAAATAATAAAGTTTTTTAAAGCTGGCTCTATTTGGAACCAGATTAACATCTATATTTGGCAATACCAGCTCAAATCAATCGTTCATTTTGGTTTTGAACTCCGCCAGATTTTCTTGCATAACTTTAGCAAATTCCGTATCATTGGGCGCAAAATTAATTCGAAAATCTGAATTTTCTAAATGTTCAACATTATCTAAAACTTGTTCTAACAGCTGTGGCCGCTCAATTTTCTTCTTAGCTATAGTTGGATCTTTTTCCACGTTACCCTTCCAAATACTCACGAATATTGATGGCCGCCGTGACGCCCTCGCCGCAAGCGGTAATAATTTGCTTGGTTGAACCGCTGCGGATGTCGCCAACGGCGAATATTCCTGGCTGGCTAGTTTCAAATTTTTCATTCGTTTTTACGTAGCCGTCATTATCTAACTCAATTCCAACATCTTTTACAAAATCATTGGCCGGTTGCATACCGGCAAAAATAAATACGCCGTCGGTTGGCAGTTCGAAAGTTTTTTCAGCTTGCAATTTTAATCCAGTCACATGTTGACTGTTCCCCGATATTTCTAGAACCGACGTATGTTTGTGCAAAATAATCTTTTTGTTTTTTATAGCTATTTGCAGTTGTTGCTTTAGATGCTCCGAAGCTTTAACATGACTGCGCACGATTAAATTAACCGGCGCAAAACGCGTTAAAAACAAAGCTTCTTGTACGGCCGAATTGGCGCCGCCGATCACAGCGATTTTCTTATCTTTATAGAACGCACCATCACACACTGCGCAATAGTGTACACCGCGGTTTAAATATTCACTTTCGCCCGGTACGCCTAATTTTTTATAAACCGAACCGGTGGCAATTAGTACTGTGCGCACTACAACGGTTTGCCCGTCAACTATTAGTTCTATATTTTCACCATTCTTAGTAATCGACGACACTTCGCCGTATTTTAATTTTGCGCCGAATTTTTCGGCTTGCTTTTGCATGTTGGCGGCTAATTGCCCGCCGTTCACACCATCGGGAAAACCAGGAAAATTATCAATTTGTGCAATCGACACCAACAAACCACCAAACGCAGTTTTTTCATAAACAGTTACGTTTAAACCTTCGCGCGCGGCATAAATGGCCGCCGTTAGTGCCGCCGGGCCAGAGCCAATTATCGCTAAATCCATCATGATGTGGTTTGTGAACCATAAAGCTGTTTATAAAGTTCCAAAGTCCGGTCGGTATATGGAATGTCTTCAACCTGCGGGATAACCAGCACAATAAACTTTAGCGGTGTGTTTGGTGGAATATAGCCAGCCTGACCCTTAGTACCGCTGCCGGTTATGCCGTAAGCTTTACTGGCCGGTATAGTTAATTGTCGCACGCCACCAAATTTCATGCCTATGACACCTTCTGTCCAGCCGGCGATCAAACTACCGCTGGCAATTGGAGTTTTTAATGAACCATCACTAAACGAACTATCAAACACGCTGCCGTCTGGCTGCCAGCCGATATAATAGGCGCTGTATTTAGTATCTTTCGTAATTTCAGCACCATCACCCACCACTAAATCTTCGGTTTTGAGTTCTTTGACGTTTTCGGCGTTAAAAGCCTTGGGATGATCTTTAAATGGTTTAAAAATATCGTAATACTTGGCTGATAATTCCTTAGCCTGGGCATCAACCTTTTTTTGACGTTCAGCCAGTAGCGTTTGTAGTTCGGTGCTTAACGCCTGTTGCTTGTTGCTATCGTCGCGCTGCTGTTGGCTGTTAATAACCACCATAATATATAGCCCAATAGTGCTAAATAACATCAAAACTGCGATTACAATAATCGCCACCCTAGTACTAGTTTTCGTTTTTGTTGCCATTAAATTACCTCCGCATTTAGTTTATTTTTCGCCGACTGTTCAATCTGGCGCATAATCGCAGCAATTTCTGTACCGTTTAGAGTTTTGTCGTAACTAGCTATTTCTAAGTGAAAGGTTATATTTTTGGTCGACTGATTGTCACCTTGATAGATATCAACTGGATTTATAGTAAACCACATCCCGGTTGTTTCTAATGTTGTGCTTATAACCGACTGTAGTTCAATGTAAGATACCTCGCTGGCAATTTTTAGTGTTATATCCCTTTTGGCTATGGGGTAACGACTAATAAGTCGGAAACGAGTATGGCTACTTTCAAACTTGATCATGTTGTCTAGGATCAGCTCGAAACCAGCTGCTGGTTCGTCAAGCTTGAAATTATTACACACATTCGCCTTATATTCACCTATCACACCTAGTACTTCACCTGTCGTGGCTTCTTCAATCTTGGAACGACGTTTTTCTTGTAATGGAATATCTGTTGCATTATCAGCCGTGAGTGGTGTGTATTTGACCTTTATACCTAGCTCCATGAACAATTTGTCAGCATATCTCTTGGCCACGTAATAAGCTGGGTATCCTAAACCACTATCTAACAATGCTAAGGCAATTTTGTCCTTCTCTACTGGCACACCTTCATCTGTTAGGCCCCATTTTTTCTGATACACTTTGTTTATTTCAAATAATGTAAACTGGCTATAGCTATCATCTAGGTTAGTATAAAGCTTTTCCAGCAAACTAGGCGTTAAACTTTGCCTAACATATTGCAACTCTGGGCTGATAGCATTAGTAATTCGATATGAGTTCTTTGAATCCTGACCAGCGTTATTTAGCAGCTCACCATCTACGAAACTATATGTCAATACTTCGTTTGCCCCCTTACTAGCTAGAATATTCCTAATTTTTGCTTTCAAATCTCCCAATTTGTCTGGTTGTGGTTGCATGTAGCTACGTTTTGGTAGCGCAGGTGTAATGTTATCAAAGCCGTTGATTCGGCCAACTTCTTCGGCGATGTCTTGCCAAATGTGGATGTCGGTACGCCAATACGGAGCAGTTACAACTAGTTTGGTATTATCTGCCATAACATCAAAGCCGACATTGGTTAGTGTGCTTATAACACTATCTAAAGCCACATCTGACCCCAATAAATCGTTGATTTGTGTTAGTTGGACACTAACGGGTTGGTTTTCGATCTTTTTGGGATAGCAATCAGTAATTTGTGAAATCTGTTTTGCATTACAATGTTTATCGTAAACCCGAACAGCCTTACGAATCACAAAGTCAGTCAGTGCTGGTGGTTGGCCTTTCGTAAAACGTGTAATAGCTTCGCTAAAAATGCCATGGCGGAATTGTGTACCGCGCAAGCTATACAAATCAAACGTTGCACTTTCTACAACAATCCGTTTAGTGTTTTTGTCGATAGCCGTGTTCATACCACCCATTGCACCGGCTAATGCCACCGGCACATTGTTGCTAGTTATAACAATATCCTTTTGGTCTAACGTAATAGTTTTGCCATCTAACAGTTCTAGTTGTTCACCTTGATTAGCTGCACGCACGATGATCTTTGGTGTCTTAGTGCCACCAACTTTGACTAACTTATCGTAATCAAAAGCGTGTAGTGGTTGGCCAGTTAATAACATCAGCTCGTTGGTTACATCTACAACTCGATCAATCGATCGCATACCACTGCGGGCAATGTAAGTTTGCATTTGTAGCAAATAGTTCCGTGGCGGTTTAGCTGGCAGCTCTAACACAACCGCTTGGTAACGTGGGCACAGCTCGACATCTTTAATCTCAACCTCAATATTACACAATATTTTTGCCGTTTCCAAGGACGAACCTTTGAAATAGTCCCGCTCGGGTTCTAGTAGCCATTGTTTCGTTTCATATTTTTTGCCTAAAATTCCGCAGACTTCACGCGCAAAACCTGCCACCCCAAAACAGTCTGGCCGATGGGTTAGTGATTTGTTTTCAATATCAAGCAGCGTATCATTTAGCTCAAACACATCAGCGAAATCATCACCAGGTTTGGCATCTGCCGGGTCGATTTCGGCAATTGCCAAGTGGTCGGCACTAAAATCTAGTTCGTCTACACCAGCTAGCATGCCTTCGGATTCTACACCCATTAATTTGCGTTTTTCTAATACTAGCGGTTCTTCGTTATAGCTACTTGGCAAGATTGTTTTAGGCGGTAACCACACAGCCAACATGCCTGCCCGCACATTGGGTGCACCGCAGACTACTTGGTGCTCATTTTTGCCATCCCATACCACGCATTTATTCAAATGGTCGCTACCTTCCATTTTTTCGGCTACACGGACTTCAACAATTTTGATACCTTTGTACTTTGGCGCTAAATCTGTTGTGCCTTCAACTTCGACCAGCCGTGCCCCGATTAACTCCACTAATTCGTCAGTCGGTATATTAATATCGACAAATCTTTTTAGCCAGTTTAATGAAATAATCATTTGCCCTCCTCCAATAATTCACCCGTATTAGGGTCAACCTTTCCAATATATCGTTTTGCGCACTGTCCACTATAGGCACCCATGCCAGGTTCTAATGGCGTGCCGCCAATTAGCTTACATTCTTCTTCGGAAAGATTCTTGTCAACATAAACCTCATACCGAGACCGTGTCGTATTCGGACTGATAACATCAGTCATGTAAAAATCGGCTACCTCTGTTGTCTGTGGGAACATTAGTACTACCACTATAGCTACAAACGAAATTGTCATAGCTATAATCATACCAAATATTAACAAGTGTTTTACGTGCTTGGTCATTTGGCTACCTTCTTTGCTTGGTACTTTTTAAGTCTTTTTAGCGCCCGTCGCAATTTAGCATCAACGATTTGTTCAATTTCATCTTTGCCATACATTTGTTCTAACGTACCGACTGTAACTAGCACATCCGCCGCTTCTTCACGGATATGTTGTAGGCTTTCTTCTATTGCTTCTGGGCTGCTTTTTGCTTTGTCGCGCCACGATTTACATAACTCTTTAGTTAATTCAGCCATTTCTTCAATTGCCATACGCTTTTGTAAATCTTCACCAAAACCAGCAATCAATTTTTTCGAGATTTCTGCTCGTTCTTTGTCGGTTAGCCTAGTCATCGTAAGGCCTCTTTCAATAGTTCTGGTATCCAAGGTTCACATTTATAGCTACCGTCCAAAATACTGTCTACGGCCACCCATTCCCAACCCACCAAACCGTCACCATTGTTTTTGATCGAAATCGGTGCGTTTTCATCTAGTTCACCAACATAATACAGATCGATTTTGCTAGCTTTAGTTTGTTGCGTTTGATACTTATCAGCTTTTACCAGCCACAACGAACCATGATAGCTAAAACCTAATTCTTCATTTAATTCCCTTAGCAGAGCTTCTTGTAGCGACTCGCCCGGTTCAATGTGCCCACCAGGAATGCTATGATCGCCATCATCATGCAATAACAATAGAACTTTATCTTTCACTACATTAAACAAAACGGCCTTAGCACTAACCTGGAACAATTCGTAAAGTTCCCCATCGTGGGTTTTGTCATGCGCTGTGACCGTCATCGTCCACTCCTGGCTGCAACAGCAAATTGCATAAAATAGTTTTCTAGCTTATCAGCATCAGCAAAATTATTGTCATAAAATAGCGCCAAGAATTGATCACGAGCTAGTAAAACCTCGCGTAGTTTGGGTGATTTTTGTTTTACCAAACCCTCAGTTGTGGCATCGAGCAAATCAAGCCCCTGCAAGATTGCACCATTCTTCGATTTTTCATCACCACGCCGCTCGGCCGAAATCGCTCGTCCAACTTCAGAGCCAATATTACCCATCTGCTCATCAAAAGAAAACTGTGCCCACCTAGTACGACTGATACGAAACCCCGATTTAAGCTTTTTTTGTAGCTCATTAACACTGATTTTATCAACTTGTTTCATTTTTCACCTTTCTGCGCTGTCATACAAATGAAATTGGATCTTTTACCTTTAAATATTACGTATTCAACCTTACTAAATCCTGTTTGCTTGACTACGTCTTTAATTTCATCTGGCGTCCAATAGCTAAAATAGCGTGGAACGCCAAAACTATTATCTAGCTCACCATTTGGATGTTCAGCTTTATACTTAACACTAAATGCAAACCGGCCATTTTGGTTTAGTGCATTAAATATTTGTTGTATAGCTGTCTTGACTTCATCTGGCGTAAAATGTACCAAAACTGCATTCGCAACAATATAATCATAATTATAGTTAAACGTGTCTTTGATTAAATTAAATTTAATTGGATTAAGTTTTTTTTCTTTTAGTATTTTTAAAAAACTATTAGCCGCATCTGATGTTTGAATGCTATAGCCTAACGATATGATATATCTTGCTAAGTCGCCTGTGCCAGAGCCAACTTCGAACAGCTTGGCATTTTTAGGTAGGCCATGTAAAGATTTATCAATCCAGCCACCACCATAATTATTTGGATCATAACTAAAACGATCCACAAATTTATCAATATGCTGTTCATAAACTTCCAGAGTTTTTTCATTCTCTCGGCTCATTTAAGAATCTCCGCGAGCTTTGCCATGACAGCTTTAGCCATTAGCTCACGTCCGGCATCATTTGGATGAAGACCATCTATAAGTAGACCAGCGTTTATTTTACCGTTTTCTATAAAGCTCTCCATCACATCAATATATATGGCCTGCTGTTCTGTACAAACACCTTTGATCACATTGTCAAATTCTTGTATACGCGCATTGGTATATACATGATCCCCCCAAGGTACTAGCGTAGTGCGCCTTTCATCACATGGTGTCAAACCCATAAAGATTATGTTGTTAGTATATTTTTTGGCCAGTGTGTGCAACTTTTCAAGATTTTCCTTAAAGTGTATTGGGGTTGAAACAGGTTGGCCGTTGAAAATCCTGGAATCATTTATACCAATACCAAAAATTACGATAGAGGGCCATTTGTTGATAACTATTCGAGCTTCGGCTTCAAACCCGGGCAAGATATCATCAGAAATAACAGCAGCAACAGCAAAATTATAAAATAACGGCGAAGCTTGCATGGTGTTATTATCAATGGCCGCTTGGTCAAACTTTCGCCTAATGCGTGCCAACCAACCACCTTCAACATCCCAATAACCTTGGGTAATACTATCTCCGAATGCTAACACATCGTAGCTCATTTGAACTCCTTCAAAAATCGCAATTTACCACTTTCAAAGTAGCGGATGTCGTTGATGCCGTATTTTAGCATCACCAGGCGCTCGATGCCGCCACCCCAGGCAAAGCCACGATATTTGTTAGGGTCGATGCCAGCCATTTTTAGCACGTTAGGGTGAATCATGCCGCAACCTAACATTTCTAACCAACCTTTACCGCCCAAACTGGCCGGTTTTTCGATCAAAAATTCTAGGCCAGGTTCCACAAACGGAAAATACGCCGGTTGAGTTTTAATACGTAGTTTTTGCTCGTAATAAGCTTCAAAAAACTCACGTAGCACCGCAATCATCTGACCCAAAGTGGCATCACTACTTACAAACACACCTTCGCACTGGTAAAAAGTATGCTCGTGCACGGCGTCTAAATCTTCGTTGCGAAACACTCGGCCGTAACTTACCACCGCAATCTGCCCGCCAGCTTCTAGTTCTTTTTTGCCATTCTGCAAAATTCGATACTGCATAGTACTAGTGTGCGCCGGTGGCACAAAGCCTTCCTGCGTTTTAAAACTATCGTAACTATCGCGCGCTGGGTGGTTAGGTGGAAAGTTTAACGTTTCGAACATATGAAAATCATCATCTAACTGACGTGATTCAATGGCCGCAAAGCCCATTAAATTATAAATCCGCACCACTCGTTCCAGTTCTGTCATTAGCGGATGCCGGCTACCGTGATCCATGGTTAATAATGCCGGGCGTTCATTAACTGGGGTATTTGGCGCCCACGGCGCAGTAATATCTATCAGCGTGACTGTTTCGTTTAGTTTTTCGGCTTCTAAAACCTTAATGAGCTCTTCTAATTCCTTTTTTAGAGCATTTAATTTTTGGCCATATTCTGGTCGCTCGGCCGCTGTTAAAGTCGGCAGAACTTTATAGAGTTCTTTAAGTTTTTTACTACGCAAAACTTCGCGCGGATTATCGGCCTTTTTGGCACGATCAAGTAACTCTTTACGAACAGACTCCAAATTCATGTCATTATTTTAGCACAAAGAAAGCGATAATAACACCTACGGCCAACACGCCAATCACAATCCAGGCCAACGTCATTTTATCCATTGGCTTTTTATCGCGGGTTGGATCTTCAAAACCATATTCGGTATGAATATCGTCAACACCAGCGGTTTGCTCAGACTTTTCACGTAATTGCGCAGTAATCCGTTTTTGTAATTCCGTTTGTTCATCATTTTGATTAACAATTAAACCCATAACCATAAGTGTAACATATTTTTTGTGCTATAATATCTATATCAATTTAAGGAGGGTCTAGATGGCAACCACAAAAGCCAAGACAGCCACAAAGGCTAAAACCACGGCAAAAAAAGCAGCTCCTAAAAAAGCCGCTCCAAAATCAAAAGCCTTGTTCGCCAAAAAATACACTGGCAACGAGACAGTTCAAAACGTCTGGAAAAACCCTGCATTCCTCGGCGCCCTGCTAGCGGAATTTGTAGGTGTTTTCCTATTAACAATAGTAATAATCGCCACTAGCGCTTCGCCGCTATACGTCTTGTTTGGCGTAATCGGCATTAGCGTGGCGGTTTATGCACTTTCGGGTGCCCATATTAACCCAGCTATCACGGTTGGGCAATGGGTAACACGCCGCATTTCATGGATTCGGGCTATCGCTTATATCGTAGCTCAGGTTCTAGGCGCATTACTAGCCTACGTAGTGCTAAAAGCATTCATAGGTGGTGCCCCAGCAGCCGACGCATCTTTGGGCCAACAAGCTCCAGAGCTATTCAAACTAGTTGCTATACCAGAAGGCAAAGAATGGTTCTTGGTCTTCACGGAATTGCTAGCAACCGGCGTGTTTGGTTTCTTCTTTGCAAGAGCCCTACACTACAAGCGCAGCGTTTACACATTCGCAGCCACCGTTGGTGCTGGTTTGTTCATTGCGTTGATTCTAGCTATTACTACAACCAGCTACGTTAGCGGCGGGTTTGTACTAAACCCAGCTGTAGCTTTTGCGCTAGAAGCATTCGCCAACCAAGATAAAATGGCATGGGCAATCTTCATTTATGCAGTTGCTCCGCTAATTGGTGGCGTGATTGGCTTCGTGCTAAGCGATGTAATGGCCAAAATTACCGATACCGAAACCGACGCTTAATACTAAAACAAAGGGTGGAACCACAAAAAGACGCCTCGTCGTGGGGGCGTCTTTTTAGCTAGTATGATAATTCCAAATTCCTAAATGACCCTTTGCCGGAATTGGCATTTTCAGAGCCTGTATATCTTTTAGAACCCACATATACCTATCGACTTGCCAGATGCCGCAAAGATATTGTTCGGGATAGTTGGTTTTAATTTCTTCAATTAATTTACTATCCATCAAACGACAATCAACCAACTGGCACTTAGCAATAATGTAGCCATATTCAAAGTCGGTATTAGGCAACAATGAAAGCGGGTTTTGATAATCAATTAGATTTTGTCTAGTTAATACTCGCTTACTAGTATGAATATACAACTCACCTCGATACTTAGTAGCCCAGCTACGAGTTTCTGTCTGCTTGATTCCCTCTTTCACCAAACTAGCCCATGGTTCTAGCAAGCTAATAACCTTCATTATTACTCCAACGAAGGCTTATCAATTAACAGTGGATCAATTGATTCGTCGCCACCGGCGATTTTGATAACGTCTTTGTCAACTTTGCTGAGTTCTTTGTGGGCACTGTTAAAATGATTCACCGTAGTGCCTAGGCTAGCGCCTAGTTTATGCATAAACTCATCGAACTTGTTGATGTGTGTGCCTAGCTGGGCGACGCGTTTTTGAATGTCCTTGGCCTGTTCTTCGATCTGCAAACTACGCAAGCCTTGCAAAACCGTTTGCAGATAGGCAATCAGCGTGGTTGGGCTGACGATGATAACTTTTTTGTCGCGAAAAGCGTAATCAATTAGGTTGCGGCTGCTACCGCCCTCGCCAACGTTGTTGATAATTACATCATAATAAAGTGACTCACTCGGTATAAACATAAAGGCTATGTCCATGGTATTTTCGCCTGGGCGAATGTATTTGGCGGTTTCATCAATGCGGTTCTTAAGATCTTTTTTAACTTCTTGTTGCAGACGGGTACGTTCGGTTTTGCTATTACTTTCTACCATACGGTTGTAGTTTTCTAGGCTGAATTTGCTGTCAATCGGCAGAATTTTGCCTTTGTCTAAAAACACCGCTGCATCTACCGCTTCGCCGTTTTTAAACCGATATTGCATTTGGTACACACCGACTGGTAACACGTTGCCCAGCACACTTTCTAGTTGGTATTCGCCAAATACACCGCGCTGTTTGGGGTTTTGCAGCACGTTTTGTAGGGTTTTAAGGTCGCTGGCAACATCGGCCACATGTTTGTTGGTTTCGTCTAGTTTAGTCAAGCGATTGCTAACATCGGCCACGATTTTGGCGCTTTCTTTAAGTTGCGTTTGTACCGATTGTTGATTTTTACCCAGTTTATCGTCAACCGTTTTGGTTAAATTATTACTTAAATTGACCATATCGCGGCGCAGTTCCGTTAAATCATGCTGCAAATATTGATCACCAGAATCTTTACGCTGGCCAAATATTAACGCAACACCTAATGCCACCACTAAAATTGCCAAAATAATTACTGCGATCGTCATATATTAATATTAGCACAATCAAGATGCGAAAAGGGGCCGAAACTCGACCCCTCGCAAAATTGAAGATTTATCTTTTAAGGCTTTAATAAACCAGCATGCTCGGCCTTTAGTACAATATCATGTAGTGATATTAAGTGCCTCGAGCACACGTCAGCAATGTATATCTCACTTTCGCTGGTATGAATTACGTCATCCATATCCCTGTGAATTAGGCGGTTTACACCGAACGTTACTGTATAAATACCTCGGTAAATGTTGTGTGCCCTTACGCTCTTGAACCTTTGGACCTTAGTGGGTTCTTTACCAATATTATCCGAGAATTCTATTACGCCATCACTATGGTCAAGGAATTCATATTCACCACTGCCAGTGCGCGCCAACGCAAAACCAAGATCGTTAAACGGTTCAGCTTCGGCGTATATTACAGGACCACAAGAACTAGATGGGAAGTTGCGTAATTTGTCCTCTTCCCATTTTTTATAAATATACTTGTGGCGCTCAGAACTATAAGGCCGAAACTTGATTAAAGTGATTCCCCATTCATTAAACGGCGAGGCACTGGATATAAAGCCGCCAATCCCAGCAGTGAGTTCTGCTTTTACATTACCGTCCTTATCCAGGACTTGCACTTTGTCACTACTGGGTGGTACTACTACCTTAACATCCTCGTAATACTCATCAGCATTAGCCATAATTTTCTCCAATCTCAAGAATAGTCCAAAATATCACGCCGAGAATTCTGTCACCACGATACCACCGAAAAAGTTTCGTTTGGTAATAGTTCGGTTTCAACATCATCTAACTGAACCTTAATAAAATTCTTCCGTGGTATGACCAATTTCACTGCACCATCAATCGACACTTCGACGCTGGGGCTTCTTCGCAACTGCTGGCAACGAATTTTCCTTTTGGTGCGTTCACCGCTTGATCTTAGACAACGAAACTTTTGCGTTTTAATATCCTTAAACACAACTGGCCAGACTTTGGTGACAACTATATATTCAACCGATAAAATACACTGACTATTATCCGTTTGTGGCAATGCTGGATGTCTCATTTTATCTCCAATCTCTAAAAGTGCCAGTTCGCCTGGCACAGTTTATTTCCATATTCCAGACAAATCTTCACCACTAGTAAACCGCAATCTAACAAAATCAGCAAGCATAAGCTAAACTAAGTGCACAATAATAATCGGGATTATAGCGAGTAGAATCGCAGGTAATAAGTTACGCAGGCGAAAAATTTGGTAAAGGTAGGCGGTGGCTAGCAAAAACCCACCACTTAGTAATATTATTTGCCCAAAGTTTGGGCTAGCAACCCAGAATCCCCAAAAGATCAATAATTGGCCAATTGCGATCGCCCAAAAGCGTGGTATTCTTAGTGCCATCAATGCTACAAAACCGATTACGGCTGCAAAAGTTAAACCCAAGTTAAATTCCTGCCCCACACTTTTCAAGGCCATTCCTTGTAAGGTGTTCAAGGAATGGCCTTGAAATAATTGTAACAGCAAAAATAGGCACAACGTTACAATAATCTGAATACAGGCGACAAAAATGACTTTTTGCCAATCACCGGGGCGATTGTCCAGCAAATATTTGTCATCTTTGACGTGTTTTTGGTAATACTTAGCCACTTATAAAATATAACAAACTTATACATTTGAGTGAAGTCAAGGCAAGTGTACTAAATTTCTTGCTTTTTGCCAAAATAAAACAGCCCCGCTAACATCCAGCCAATCGTTAACACTCCACAAATAATAGTAAATAGCGGCAAGCCAATGCTAACAATTATTGGTATCGACGCCGCCGTGATTAACCCCCCACCCATAAATGGTTCGAACAGCAATTGTTTGTAGCCAAAAGCATCCACGGCACTAGTACGATTTTTGGGATCAGTCATTTGGGCAAATAACAGCCCGGTGGCGGTCATACCCATGGCCTGGCCAAAACTAATAATCATATTTTGAAACCAGTACCGTTTGTACATTTTACGCGCCAAAAATAGCGCACTAAACATAATCCACAGCGCACCAGTTAGATATAGGATAATGAACGTCGACGTGCCGCCAGCATCGCCAAAAAAGCTAAGGCTCATGGTGCCAATAGCCGTCATGATTAGCACACCTAAACTAATCGTGCTAATCATATTATTAGCAGTGTGCGAAATATGAATTTTAAACTTCATGCACAGATAATTTACGATCAGCCCACCAAACATACACATCGGAAAAGTTGGCATGTAGGCAAAGAATTTTATGCCAAATGGCATTTCGATCCACATTAAAATTTGCCGGATGGCCAGGCCAAAAGCTATCGCTACCCCCACCAATAGCAAATGTCGACCGAACTTAAATGGCGTCAAATGCTTTTCGCGTAACACTAACCCTTTTTTATGAATATCATGTACCAATGTGTAATAGTAAAAACGGTCTTTGGCGCTCATTGCAAAAGAGGCTGGGCGTAAATGCCCTTGTTTTTTACCCCAGTTAATTATGATCACGCCGACTATCAAGGCTGTTATCAAGCTAGCCGTAGCTAGGCCGTTCGCCATCGCTTGACCACTTAAAAAGTTATAGCTGCTAAATACCGCCCGCAAACCCGCTACCGTACCATGGCCGCCTTCGAAACTAGCTTCTAGCAGCGAAGCGGTAATTTGTGGCACATGGAATAGTGGTATCAGCACCAGTAGCGTTACTAACCCACCCATTAGGTATTGCCCCCAGGCAATCATCTGTCCAAAAGCAATCTGTGCGCCGCTTAAGCGCCAAATCTTTTTAAGCGATAGTAGCGGATGCCCTAAAAATAAACAGGCAAACACTACATTGATCAAAACCGATGGCAATGGTTGCCAAATATCATAAAAAACATGTGATAGCTGCCAATCTGGGAAATATACGCCAGCCACTTGGGGACCTAAAATCAGTAGCAGCAAACCTGCCACTAGTGATGCTGGCAAATAAAACCGGCGTATAAACGGCGCGTGAGCAATCGCGAAAGCCACAATAATGACGACTAATAACATTAAAACCGTGTAGCCATAAGTAATAAGATATGCACCTGTCATCAGCACTAGTTTACCAGATACAGCCGCTTTTTTGTAGAAACGCTTATGTTATTTAGCAAATTTTAGCTAATAGCATACAATGGTCTCGAAAACCTACTGTCCAGTGTACTTTTTCTTGCTCTTTTTTACCTAGTAGGCTTTTGCCTAGTGGACTATCGATTGATATACGGCCATCCACTGGGTTAGCTTCGATACTTTCCACCACCCTAAACCGTAAGATTTTACCAGTTATAGTATCGACTAGTTCGACTAGTGATCCTAGGCTGACCTCTAATCGATGCTTGGTTGGTGTCAATTTAGCCCGTGCGCTATAAGCTTTCTTGTCGGCTAAGTCAGACCTTAAAGTTTCAATTTGGATTAGCTTTTCAGCCCGAGCTAACTGGTTGTCGCGTTTATCGGCTTTGTCCATAGCTCGCAATTCTTCGTTGACACGTTTTAAATCGTGTTCTAGTATTTTGATCTGTTTTTTCAGATCCTTTAAGCCGTCTTTACTTAAAAAGATCGGATTTGTTATTTTGGCTTTTTTTATCATATAAACCTCCTTTTTAAAAATTTGGCCTCACATCTATATTGCATATGCTAACTGAAAAATAGCTTAATATTAGGCGTATTAGGCAAAAAATGGTATAATTAAACACGATGAAACTATTTAGACCTCTGGGCAAGATTAGTGTGAAATTCACAACTATTTTTAAGCCTAATTTTTGGACACCCAAACGCCGCTATATTACGGGCATGATAGTGCTAATTTTGGTGCTAGCACCCTTGTTTACCTTTTACCTACAATATCGCAGTAGCATCTGCAATTTTAACGACGCCTGGCAGTTTTTTGTAAGTAAACCTGGTATTTTCTGGTACAGTTCGCTGATCATGTTGCTACTAGGTTTAGTATTAACCTGCATCTTAGGCAATGTGCTAGTAGCGCAAGCTGTGCTATTTTCGGTAATTTTGGGGCTTAGTTTTGCCCATATCAATAAGTTCGTTTGGCGAGCCAGCCCACTACTACCCGAAGATTTTACGATGGCTAGCGAAGGTAAATCTTTAACTAGTTTTATAAACCCATGGGATTTAACGGTTTGTATAATTTCTATCATTTTAGTGATCACCGTGGCGATTATAACTAGCCACATACTGCGTAAAGAACGCCCTAAATTCAACAAAAAACGGGTGTGGGTGGCGCGTTTAATTGGTCTGATTGTCAGTGTTGTGTTACTGAGTGTTATAACGCTACCGGTGCGCCAGCCCAAAACTGATCGCCGTGACTTTGTCCCCTTTTTAGACTCGCAACTGGTCGCTTGGAACCAAACCGAAAACTATCAGCAAAACGGTTTTATAGTTGGTTTTATTTCGAACATCCAAATGCATCGCATGGCCGAACCAGCTGGCTACAACCAGCAAGCCATTACAAAAATTGTGCAAAAATACCAGGCGATCGCCAAACAACAAAACGCGAGCCGCACAGATGTAAAAACTTCTGATATTAACTTCATTTTTATTCAAAACGAATCATTTATCGATCCGTCACGACTGGCCAAATACTACCCTTATACTGGCGGTGATGTCACGCCGCAACTGCATAAATTACAACAAGAAAATACTGCAAGCGGCTGGCATTATAGTTCGGATTACGGTGGCGGTACGGCCAATATGGAATTCGAGGCTTTAACTGGCTTTTCCAACTATTTCATCGGCATGGTGCCGTTTACCCAGATTGTGTCCAAAGAACCTGGTTTTCCGTCGTTCGCGTCGTTTTTAGATAACCAAAATTATGAGACCACCGGCATGCACCCCTATATCGGTAGCATGTATAAGCGTAATATTGTGTACCCGAACCTTGGTTTCAATAAATTTATGGATGAAACCAATTTTAAATACACCGCACCCGATGGCAATGGCGAGTACATTTCCGACGCTTCGGCCTATAAACAAATGCTGGCTCAGCTGAATTCCACTAAAAAATCGCAGTTTATCACACTTATCACCATGCAAAATCATATGCCTTATGGCACACATTACGATCATTATGATTTTAAATCGGTGGCCAATAAAGGTAACGACAGCAATATTACAGATTATTTGCAGATGCTGCACGCATCGGACACGGCGCTGGGTAACTTGGTACAAACGTTAAATAAAAGTGATAAGAAAGTTGTGCTAGTGTTGTGGGGCGACCATTTAGCCGGATTGTATAATGACCTACCGGCCAGCATGAACGATGCTCAGCATGAAACACCGCTGTTAATGTGGGCTAATTTTGCTGTACCAAGCGCCAAACAAGATTTAGGAGCACTAAGCGCCAATTACTTTGCCACCACCACGCTAGATTATGTAAACGCTAAAAAATCCGGTTTTAACTATCTGTTAGACGCTGTAAAAGCGCAAGATCCAACGCTGACTAAAACTTACTTTAACACCAAGGCACCAAAAGATACCACCGCATTAACAGATTACAAGCTAATTGAATACGATGTAGTCAGCGGCAAAAAGTACGCGGAAAAGCTCAACTTCTTTGACTAACAATGGTGGTGATATTTTCCAAGAACACTCCTTGGAATATTTGAATGGTTGTTAAGCTTCCCAAGGAGCGCTCTTAAATTATTTAAAAGCTATGGGTATCAAACAACAAACAAAAAGGTTGCTATCTATAAACTTTAATAAGTTCGCCAACTAGTCAAATTATCATTATCATCGGCGTTTATCCATCGTTATGGTCAATGCGGCACATTAAACTTTTTTGCATCCGAATCAAGGTCGTTAATGTGTTTTAGTTTTTCTGGGCTTACATCAGTTCGCTGCTTGTTTGAGTTTAACTGTTGTACCGTACCTGAGTTCCAACCACCGTTTTCCCAAATGGAATTATGTGTCTGGCTATCCATCTTGCTCAATTCCTGATAAGAAGCCTTGCCACCAAGATCTTCTGCTTCTTGCTCCACAGTAGTCCTATATTTCATTACGCCACTACTATCCTTCTCCATGCCTTTTTGTGCGGTTTTCCATACATCAGTTGCTTTTTCCTTCATAGTGGCATTTGCAGCCAAGTTATTATTATACACTTCAGCTGTTTTTCCTTTTAGCCTGCCACTAGACACACCATCAGACGTCACCTCACGCAAAGCCTGCCTTCCCTCACCGCCTAAATCAGCTAGTATATTCTGGTTAGATTCAATACCAGTCCTGTCGTTACGATCTATTGCGTCATTCAACCTCTTCTTGTAACCTTCTACCGAGAGACCTTCGCGTTTACCCAGCAACGTCGCACCCGCGGTAGCGGTTGCTTGTCTCTTTTCCTGTTCTCCAATAGCCTGTGCTGCTCGATCAGTCCCATAATTACTACCTGATAGCTTATTCAAAGCCCTACTGCGAAAATTGTTGGGGTGTTCAGCTAGTTTATTAAGTTTTCGATCTTGCGTACGCTGCGACAACGCTTTACTAACCTGACTATTGCTGGCCTTGTCGACAGCTTTTTTACCTAAGCCACCCAGGCCGCCACCGCCGCCACCCAAGCCGCCACCGCTAAGCTTAGCACCCATTTCCTTGAATAGACCCATAATACCCTTGACCAGCGATGGAATAATGATTACCGGTAAGAATGGCATGAAACCGGCTAGTAGCTGGATAAACCATCCCCCCGGAATACCTTTTGAGGTCGCTATAATTAAATCACCAGCAAATTTACCCATGCCCATCACTAGGCCACAAACCGGGTAAAGTATTAATAAAGTGTAGAACATTTTCCACCATTTTTTAAACATACCATTAGTACCTGGCAATAGGTAAAGCAAAAAGGCTATGGGCGAGATGACTAGCAGTATCAAAACGGCTATTTTACGAATAGCGAGAATTGTGAACAATATAAACATAAATATCAGAACAACGACGAATACGATAAGTATCGTCAGAATGACACCAGGATTTGCTATCCCCACCATACCTATTGCGCTACTAACGATTGAAACTCCAGTAGCGCCAGTCCCTAATACGGCCCCAAGTGCTCCAGCTCCGCTTGCTGTAGCACCCGGCCCTAAGCTGCCTAGAAAATCATTCAGGCTAGCACCAATAATATTAGACAAATCTACTGCAATAACACAAAGAAAATACGATAAATTAACCAGTAGGGCTGTGATGATCAGTTTTGGTAGTATCTTTTTTATCCCATAGTTTTTGATACCAATACCAGTTAACTGCGAAAATATTACTACCAAAAACAAGATAACAAATAGGATATTGGCAACATTGCGAAAATTCGACCAGACTTCATAGGCAGCCCCGCTAGTCAAACCAGTTGAACCGCTGAAAAAGCCGCTCGGTATTACCATAGCGCCACCAACCCAGTTCCACATCAGCTGTATACCATCTGCTACAGCTTCCATTATCGAGCAGGTAAGCCACCCCATAGTACCGGCGTTAGCCTTACAGTCGTCTTTGGAGCTCTGGTTATTATTGTTCTGGTTATTTGTAGTAGTATTTGCACCTACAGTTTTTGTCGCATCAGAATCTAATGCTAAAATCGCAGCGTTTACTCTACTGCCAAGCGTTGCATTACTTAAAATTGTGCCAGCTGTAGCCTTGCCGTTATCCCCCGCACACTGCATTTGAGTGCCAGAATCTGCAGATAATCCAATCCGCCACGAATGGGTAAGATTACTAGCATTTGCATTATAGCTAGCAGATTTACCTTTAATACCTAGGATATAGGTTCTCATATCTGGCGTTTGGTTACTTTTGCCACCTTCATATACGAACTGCTCTTTCTCAAATGTCGGAGCATGAGTAGCACCTTGCTTCTCTACAGTATTGTCTTGATTATTACCAGCACAGGCCACAATGAATGTATCAAAATAAAAATAATACAATATCGCTGGGTCTTTTAACATTGCTGCTGGGTCTTTACCCTGGAATACTGTGTTTACGATAAAGTTATAAAATCTAATTGGTGCTTCTAGACCGTTGCCACTTTGCGGCATTTTATAGAATGCATCGGCCTTAGGACAATCGACGCCAGGCTTTATATTAAAAACCTCACTATTAATGCCATCAC
>WRFU01000015.1 GCA_009778675.1 Candidatus Saccharimonadota bacterium | reverse complement strand
GAGCTAAATTTAATATGGCTACAGATGATGCTACAGATGAAGAAAAAGTTAAAGCTCAGGCTCTAAGGCAGGATAATGTTGTAGCTTTCACAACAGGTAAACAGATTATTAAGACCATCTATGTTTCGCGTAATCATCTGCTTAATATTGTCTTAAAATAATCGATACAATTGGTGGTAGGTGTGGGACGAGAATGGTATACTCTAATTATTAGATAATTCTAAGGAGCTTTATGAATAATACAAATATTATTAGTGGTGATATAAATACAGGGACGTTTTGGGCTGTTATGGCCGGTATGTTTGTATTTATACTTGTGTTTATAGCTGCTATTTACGTGTTTACAGCAGTTTTTACAAGTATGATTTTTAAAAAAGCTGGTGTTCCAACCTGGAAAGCTTGGGTGCCGTTTTTAAATAATTGGAAGTTTTTTGAAATTGGTGGTCAGACTGGGGCGCTAAGTTTGCTATCTTTAATACCATGGGTTGGTGGTGTTATTTCGATGGTTTTTATGTGCATTGCGGCTTATAACATTGGCTTAAAGCTTGGTAAAACTGGCACTTGGGTGGTTATGTATATTTTTCTTTCCCCAGTTTGGTTAGTGATCATGGGCATCAGCAAGGAACCATGGAATGAGGGCGTCGGGACACCTAGTAAAGCCGTAGAAACTGCCGCGATGTATGCTGCTTATTATGGCGATCAAAGCCAACAACCGGCTGAACCAGAGGTTACACAGTAATAGTTTTGCTGCTCAGCAAAGCCCAAACGATGTTGTCAGAGCATTCCCCCAACCTCATAGTGGGGGAATGCCCCAAAAACATAGTTCGAGTTTTTGGCTACTGTCGACTAATGAGTAACAAAACAACAGATGCTCGTTGGGGCATATTGCCCCCAACCCCCCAAAGGGGGAATGCCCCAAGAGTATCTGTTGTTTTGTTACTATTTATAGTACAATGGTTCTAAGTTACAAATAAACCAAAAAAAGGAGTACATTTTTCATGCCAGAACCAAAAAAGCAAAGTAGCCCGCGTAAAACCGGCACTAGGCGTAGTCATCTGCGGCTTAAACTTGCCCGCAGTGTTAACCGCACTTCGCCCGTGAAAGTATTTGAAACAGCCAAAAAAACTCCAAGCGTTAAGAAGTAAGGGGTTATAATGGCATCAAATCGACATTTAGGGCGAATCGTAGCCCTGCAAACACTATACGAATACGAATTTAGGCAAAAATCTGGTGACAAAGACGCTAAACTAGACGATATTTTAGCCAAAAATATTGAACCATACGAAGATTCATTAGGTGATGTGCAGTTTGTGCACGATCTAGTCACTGGGGTGCATAAACACATAAAAAGTCTAGACACCAAAATCCAACCGATGGCACCAGAATGGCCACTAGATCAGATCCCGGCGATTGATCGTAACATTTTGCGCCTGGGCGTCTACGAACTAGTTTACTTAAAAGAATCCGTACCACCAAAAGTAGCAATAAACGAAGCGGTTGAACTAGCCAAAGCGTTTGGTTCAGATAATTCTAGCCGATTCATTAATGGCGTGTTGGGTACAGCCTACCGTAAATTTGTGGAAGGAGACACGCAAGATGCCGAAACCGAAACTGCCTAATTTTGGCAAAATTAAACCACATTTTAAGCGTAAACCACAAATCAACGAAATTGGTCGTGAACCAACCGCCGGTGGAGTGATTTTTAGGCATGACAATAAAGGTGAAGTTGAAATTTTGCTAATTCAGGACGCCAAAGATCGCTGGACAATCCCCAAGGGTCATGTCGAACCAGGTGAAACGGCTATGCAAACGGCTATCCGTGAAATTGGTGAAGAAGTTGGTTTAAAAAATATTAAAGTGCTAGGTTGGCTAGGCAAGGTCAATTTTAAATATCGTCGTTTACACAAACTGGTGCTAATGGGCATGCAAGTCTATCTGGTAAAATCAACCGATCAAGACGAAGATGTTGTGAAAGAAGAGTGGATGAAAGATGCAAAATGGTTTAAATTTAACGATGCCATTGCGGCAGTTGAATACGAAGATATTAGTAAATTGATGTTGTTGGCTAAACGCCGGATTCGTGAGGGTAATTTATAATGGATAAAAATGTAATTGCTAAGTATCAAGATTTTGCCCGAGAAAAACTGGGGTTAGAATTTGATAATATTGATCTGCTAATTACGGCGTTAACTCACCGTAGTTACGTTAATGAACATCGTAAAAGTACTAAGCAGCACAATGAACGTTTGGAGTTTTTGGGCGATGCGGTGCTAGAACTTGTTACCACAGATTTTTTGTATCGAAACTATAATGAGCCCGAAGGTATATTGACTAATTGGCGGGCAGCCCTGGTGCGTACCGAAAGTATTGGTGCAGCTGGTGAAAAGTTGGGCTACATGCCACTAGTTCGCATGAGCCGCGGCGAAAAGCAGGGTTCGGAAAGGTCACACCAGCAAATTATGGCCAATGCCTTTGAAGCCGTTATTGGCGCTATTTATTTAGACAAAGGTTACGAAGTGGCGGCTAAATTTATTCATGACAATATTGAAGTCAAGCTTGACGGTATTTTGGCCGAGGTTTCTTGGCGTGACCCTAAATCGTACCTGCAAGAATTGATGCAAAAAGCCGAAGGCACAACGCCGATCTATAAAGTGCTAGAAGAAGTTGGCCCCGATCACGATAAAACTTTTACCACTGGTGTGTACGCTGGTGACAAATTAGTTGGCAAAGGTACTGGCCCTAGTAAGCAGGCCAGCCAACAGCAAGCTGCCACTAAAGCCATAAAAACTTACGAATAGCCACTAGGCTTAGAATAGCCTGGCAAAAATATACTTTTGCTCATTCGTTGCGAGATATAGCGTGTTATTATACGAGTAAGTAGAGTGCCAAATAAATAGTTTATTGCGAGGGGAAAGTTACCTTTGATTTTGCGCTTACCAAAAAAATTACAATTATTAAAGATTGGCTTACCAATTATACTAGCTGCAGCTGTTTTTGCTGTGACCCGTTTAGCATTGCCAGTCAGCGCAGCTACCTATACTTATATTGATATTCCAGCCACGCAGGTAGGTACGATAAATGTTGTGTTAGAAACTGGGTCTATGAACCCCACTGACAGTGATTGTTACTTTTTTACTATCACTGGCCTAACTGATGCAAATGCTCAGTATAATGGTATGCAATTTTATATGGGCGATACTGGTAATGCACTACGCTTGTTAGCTGGTATTGGTAACTATAATATCGTTGTTGATGGCACTGGTTGTGCCACATACCCAGACGGGGCGCTAAATATTAATTTACAAGGTGTAACGCTAGGGGCTATGGCTTCCGGTATTGTTTCGCCTTTGCGACTACAAAATCATGCTAACGTTGAACTAACTGTTGATGGCACCAATACGTTTAGCGCCGGCTATACTCTATTACCAGGAGCATGTATTGGTTATACCACCCAGATGTTGGGCTATGCTCCGATTAATGTTCCAGCCGACAATACGATCACTATTAATAGCACCACTGGCGGGCGGCTTACTACGGTGGCTGGTAGCAATAGTTTTACCAACGGCGCAGCTGGTATTGGCGGTAACGGTACTAGTATGACGTCCAATACCACTTTAACGTGCATAAACTATAATCAAGCGGCTGGCACTATTAATATTGGTGGTAATGTTTTTATAGCGGCTAAAGGCAATGCGTCCTATTGTGGCGCTGGTGGAGCAAGTATTGGCGCCGGTGGGACTACAGCCATGAATGACAGTATTATTGACGCTATCGATGCTGCCGGTGTTTTACATGGGGGCGTTATAAATATTAGCGACCAAGCAACGATTTTTACTAACCACCGAATTGGTAGCGGTATAGCTTACCAATGCAGCGATGATTATTCAGAAATAGATACGACGGGGATAATCAATATTACAAATCAACCGTTTGTGATGCACTCACCTTCGTCAAGTGACGGTTTTGATTGGTTGTTGACTGGTGCTAGCAGTATAACGGGTGGATCACTATATTCAACCATTTCTGCCAGTGCTGCAATTAGTGGCACGATAACAGACGGGTTCAGCAACAATGTTTACCCGCTTTACATCCCTACCACACTTAGCCCCAGTGGCCAGAACACAGCTAATACTGACGTTGACTTTAACCCAGCCACACCAAGCATATCTTACACCCTGCATACTATCACACCGGCTCAACAAGCTTGGTTTACTAGTAGTGGAGCTTCGTGGCCGATAGGTAATATTACGGCGCAGGCCTGGTTACCGGCTAGTGCCAGCACGGGTAGTGGCACAGCAATTGCACCATACCCTGGCACGCCATATTCTAATGTAACGATTGGCGCTACTACCACCGCTTTTGCCGATCAACGACCAGTGTATGCAACTTACACTCAGGCCTTAAATAACGTCTATAATCACTTATACTCCGCTTTGCCAGTTACTAACGTGACCACACCAGCCAACCAAACTGTTCTAGCTAACGGTAGTGCCAGTTTTAGTTCTACCGTTAGCTTAGCTAATCCAGCTTTAAGCCCAGCTTATACCCCAATTTACCAATGGCAGGTTAGTACCAATAGCGGCAGCACCTGGACCAACCTGATGAATGACACTGGTATCACTGGTAGTACTACAACCACACTTAGCTTAACCAATGTACCGGCTGGCTGGAATGGTTACCAATACCGTCTGCTATTACAAACACCAACGGCATCAGCTCCATACGCCGGTGCACCAATTACTGGAAAGGCTACACTTTTGACTACCACTCCCGCTATTCTCACCGTTACGCAGCCTTATCTTACTCTTACATCCTCATCTAGCGTTAATATCAATTTGAACCAGGTTACCAGCTCACTGGGTAGCAACAATAGTGTTCTAGCAGTTGCTACCAATGTTTCAACTGGCTACAGTCTATCGATTTCTATTCAGGGCAATGATACAAGATTGGCTGATGGGGCTGGCCATTATATTAACTCCACCACTAGCACTTTAACTAGTCCACTGGCTTTGCCTACTAACACTTGGGGCTTTGCCATGGATAATAGCGCAGCAATTGTTGGCAATGGTTTTGATGCTAGCTACACTACGCCTATACCCAATATAACGGCTAAGTTTGCTGGCGTACCAGCTAACACCAATCCTCTGCTGATCCGTAAAACAGCTGCTGCTAACGAATCTGGCGATAATGTTACCATTTATTATGGTGCTCATATTGATATGAGCAAACCGTCTGGCACATACTCTGGAACAGTCTTGCATACAGCGATAACTAATTAATCTGTTGACATCGGTATTAAAACCCGCTAAAATGGCCGAAGTAACAAGAAGGAATAATTAAGATGCTAGCAATCCGTTTGCAACGCTTGGGGCGCAAAGCTTACCCAGTGTACCGCGTAGCCGTTCAAGAATCACACCGACACCCATCAAGTGGTCGTGTTGTGGCTTATGTTGGTAACTATAACCCACACACTAAAGAAACTAGCCTAAATAAAGAGCTAATTGAAAAGTTTTTAAGTAATGGCGCACAACCGACCGACCGTGTAGCCAAGTTGCTCAAAGATAACGGTGTTAAATTACCTAAATGGGTCAAAGAACCAACTAAAAAAGAGGGTGCGGTTAAGCATCCCGAAAAGTTGCGCAAAAATCGCCCAGCCGAACCAGAAAAACCAGTAGCAGAAGCACCGAAAGAGGAAACTACAGTGGCCGAAGAGCCTGTTAATGATACCCCGGCTGAAGAAGAAAAACCTACTGAAGAGCCAGCTAAAACTGCTGAATAGCGTATAATACTTGACTTTTATAGTTATCTGTGCTACAATGGAGGTATATGGTTAATTTTAGCCATATAGTTTCAAAACAATTAGGTTAAATTACGCTACAATATAGCATGTTTTGCTATGTAGCTACATAGCTTTTTCTTATCTAAAGAAAAAGCTATGTAGCTACATAGCTTTTTCTTATCTAAAGAAAAAGCTTTAATATCTTAATCGTTTTGTTTTAACAAAACGCTTACATAAACCATCGCAGTAAAATTCTTTATAGTGGAAGGAGAATAACTATGGCGAGGAAAAAGAAAGAGATCGTGGTCCCATCTGATAAAAAGGTCAATGACCACCCTAAACGGAGTCAGAAGTTTTCCTGGTGGAAAATTGGTTTGGTTTTAGTGGCACTGGTTGTAATCGTTGGGGCAGGAGTTTACCTGCTTACAGCAGTTTTGCCTAGCCGCACTTCTTTCGCCGCCAATGCAGACAAGACAGAATCCTCGGTTTATACTGTCGATTATATCTTTATCCACGGTAATCCAAATGTGCGGAGTAATCCGCGCTATACGGTGAACGACGATCCGATTGGTACGAAGGTCGGGGCATTCGATGATGGAAAAACAGGTAACTACTTCCATGACGGCCCATATAATATGCTGGTCGTTCAAAATGGCGGTCTGACTTGGTTTGGCTTCCGTGCCACTGATCTTGGCCTGAAGTTGTCAAAAAATACAGACGCTGATGGTTGGGTATGGATATCACAAGATTATGTGGTGACATCCGACTCGTCAAAGACCGGTAAAATTGAAGGTTACTGGTAAAATAGTAAGCATTTTCTAGCCCCCGCGGTTCTGTGTTTAACGGAACATTCACGCGGGGGCTTCGCTTTATGACCGGAATGCATAAAATGCGCTTAATATTGACTTATCACTGATAGTGTGCTATACCGGTAACAATAGAGCTGTTTTTGGTTCTATTAACAGAGATAATTAGGCATAACTAAGCTGTAAAGTAACATTGTTGCTTCTAATGCCTTATTGTTTTGCTCTTTTACACTTTTACTAACTTGGTTAACTAATTTACCTGTCTGGCTGATAAATTTTGTCGGTCGAACGGGTAAATTAGCGTAGAATTTACCTGACACTTCAATCTGCTCTGATATGAATTTACAGGGCTTGTATGTAAGGAGAACACTATGCAAATACCACAGACGATTCGGATTCGTTGCACGTTGCTTGACGAAATGTTGGGTACTAATAGCGGCGACCCGGATGTACACCGCGAGTTCATTGCCAGCAAGTCAGCTGATGCCGAAAAAGTTAAAGAAGAACTAGCGACTTTACACGCTGAAGAGTTGGAAGAAAAGTCCAAAACCGTGTTTTCACGAGATGCGGGCGGTAATCCAGTTATCTGGGATTACCAGATCCGTGGTTTCTTGAAGGAGGCCATGACTGCCCTATTGCAGTTGGAAGAGAAGGAGGTGAGAATCGGTAAAAAGAAACTGTCACCTTATACTTGTCGTGGAGTAGTTGATAGCTTTATTTTTGTGTATCCGCGAATGATAAAACTATCGCAAGGTGTCGGTGCAGATTGTATTCGTCCGTTGCGCGCAGAAACTATGCGTGGTGAGCGTGTCAGCCTGGCGACATCGGAGACGGTGCCGGCCGGCACGACTTTCGAGTGCGAGATTAAAATGCTGTCACCTGCACTAGAGCCATGGATTATGGCCGCGCTGGAATATGGCGCCGATAAGGGCCTGGGCCAGTGGCGCAACAGCGGTAAGGGTAGCTTCAGTTTTGAGCTGCTAGAACCATCTAGCGGTGGCGAAGTAGGGTAGTGTGCAGCTACGCACAATTGTGTGACAGACACGCCCTGTGTTGCAGTGGTGTGGCGCTGTGCAGTTGCGTCACGTATAGCAACGGTGCTGTGGGGTTTCGTGGCGGACAGTAGCGCAATGCTAAGGTGAAGTGGAGTATTGTCCCGTACTGTCTTGTTAAGTAAAGCCCGGGCTGTGTACTGTTTCGTAGAGTGCCGCAAAGCCATGTTTCGGTAGGGTAGTGTAATGCAATGGTTTAGTTTGGTGCAGTAATGCTTTATTTCATAACGCAAAGGTGAAGTCCCGTATTGCATCGTTACGTATTGCGAGTGAGGGTTCGGCATTGTTTAGTTTGGCGTAGCAAAGGCATTGTGTGGCATAGTAAGGTCGCGTATAGCTCAGCAAAGCAAAGTTTAGTAAAAGTGAGAAGCTCGTGTTTAAGCACGGGCTTTTCGCTTTTATTTTGGGCTTATGGTAAAATTGAAGGTTACTGGTAAAATAGTAAGCGTTTTCTAGCCCCCGCGGTTCTGTGCTTAACAGAATCATCATGCGGGGGCTTACGCTTTGTGCTATACTAATAATGGTTACTTAAGACAGAATAGGAGAAAATATGTCGAACATAGACCAGCAATTCATTGAATATATCGTAAAAGAACTCGTGTCACATCCGGACGATGTGAAAATCGATCGCACCATTGACGAAAAAGGGGTATTACTAACATTAACAGTTAACGACGAAGATCTTGGTCGAGTTATTGGCCGTCGCGGTGTTACAGCCCAAAGTTTGCGTACTTTGCTACGGGTACTGGGCACTAAAAATGATGCTCGTTATAATCTAAAGATTGCTAACAACGATGAGCCAGAAGAAGACGAAAAGCCGGCTAAAGAAAAGACCGCCAAAAGTAAAAAAGATGAAGCCGTAGAAGCCGCTAAAAAAGAGGCCGAAGAAGTCACCCCAGAAGAAGCCGCCGAAAGTGCGGATGAAGAAACAGCCCCCGAGCCAGAAGAAGCCAAAGCAGCCGAACCGGCCGAAGAAGCTAAAGAAGAATCAGAAGACGACAAGCCAAGCCTGGCCGACAAAACCCGCGAAGAATTAGCCGAATTAGACGATTTAGATATTTAGTCTGCATAAAAAATCTAGAACTTTTATGCTAAAAACCCTTGTGTTTGTGTTTTAGGGCGCGTATAATGACTTTTAAGTTCACGTGTAGAGTGTGGACGATAGAAACAAACAGCTCTATTGCGAGCAACGAAAAAGTTGAGAGCTTTATATGTTCAAAAAGCCACCGTATTAATAGGGGTGGTTTTTTGGTATAATTGGGGTATGAAGTTTTATGTTATTACCCTTTTTGCGGAAATGTTTGAACCGGTGCTGAATGGTTCCATGATGTTTAAGGCGCAAAAAGAGGGCGCAGCCCAGTTTGAACTTATCAATCTGCGGGATTTTGGCTTAGGGCCGCGTAAACAAGTTGACGACACTCCGTACGGTGGTGGGGATGGTATGTTGCTTAAGCCCGAACCGGTTTTTGCGGCTGTTGAACATGCCAAACACCTTTGCAAGGGTTTATCTTACAAAGTGGTGCTGTTAACGCCACAGGGGCAGACCTGGAATCAACAATTAGCCCAAACTTGGGCTAAACATGGCGATAACCTTATTTTAATCTGTGGTCACTACGAGGGCTTCGATGAACGAATTCGCAGCCTAGCCGACTACCAGATTAGTGTTGGTAATTATGTGTTAACTGGGGGTGAGCTACCAGCTATGACGGTTATTGATAGTATTGTGCGATTGTTACCAGGGGTATTGGGTGGTGAGCAAAGTGCCGAAATCGAAAGTTTTACCGATGGCAAAACTTTGGAATATCCGCAATACACTCGGCCTGAAGAATTCCAAGGTATGAAAGTGCCAGAAGTGCTTTTAAGCGGCCACCACGAAAAAATTGCCACTTGGCGAGCCGAGCATAAGAGGATTTAATTCGCAAAAAATGATTTCCACCAGTGACGGCTGGCACGGTGGGATTTTTTGTGCCCATGCCGGAAGCGGTACAGCGCAATTGTATCAGAAATTAAGAAACTAGCATCAAAAACGGCGGCCGAAAGTAGTCCAAAAATTAAGTCGTAGCCAAGCCACACTACCCGGTTGACCACCAACAATTGACGGATATTTTTCTCTTTTTTGAGGAAAAGTGCAATTGTGTAAACCGAACTGCCGATCAATGGTAAAATATCAAACCAGCCAGAATAAACAACTCCCCAGCCGGCTACGAGGACTAACAAAAACGGTATTATCATCAAAAGGTGAGGTTTTTTCTTTTTACGTCCCATATAATAAATATAAAGTGCTGGTAGTAGAGAGATCAGATTAGTAGTGAGCCCACCCCAAGCACCCAGCAAAGTCAGGGCAACTGCGTTCAGCAAAGTCTCGGTGATTAACATGTAAATAATATGGCGTTTGTCGCGGAATTGTACACTAATAATACAAGCCAGAGCTGCCAAAGCACCAAAAAGCTGCGCTAAGATAAAATTAATCATTCTACCCCATTATATAACAATTACGCTTAAGCTTGCAGCTAGTCGCAGTTAGTGCTAACATAACATAATGGTATTATTAAGTTTGATTAGTCTACGCCGTCGTCGCCTTTAGGGCGTCTAGTTTTAATTGTATTTTATAGTCGCCCTCTTTACAAAAAGAGGGTATTTTTATGTCAAAAAGGAGTGAAATGAAGCAAAATAATCAAATTAACAAAATCGTACTGGCCTATTCGGGCGGGCTGGATACTTCGGTGTGCGTGGCATGGTTAAAAGAAAAATATAACTGCCAGGTGATAACTTTTTCGGCTAATGTTGGTCAGGGCGATGAAGAATTAGCTGGAGTTAAACAAAAAGCTCTAAAAAGTGGTGCCAGCAAGGCCTATGTGCTGGATCTGACGCAGGAATTTATTGAAGATTACATGTGGCCAACGCTTAAAGCCGGCGCTAAGTACGAAGGTTATTTGTTGGGCACGGCGGTTGCTAGGCCAGTAATTGCCAAACATTTGGTAGCGATCGCTAAAGCCGAAAAAGCTGATGCTGTGGCTCATGGCTGTACTGGTAAGGGCAACGATCAAGTGCGTTTTGACTTGGCCGTTAAAGCCCTAGCCCCAGATCTAACCGTAATTGCACCGTGGCGTCAGTGGGAAATTACCAGCCGCAAAGACGCGCTAGCTTATGCTGCTAAACACAATATCCCGCTTAAATTTAGTGCCGAAGATAGTTATTCCAGGGATAGGAATTTGTGGCATTTAAGCCACGAAGGTTTAGATTTAGAAGACCCAGGCCAAGAGCCCAAGCACACTAAATTGCTCAAAATGGGCGTAACGCCACAACAAGCACCAGATAAATCGACCGCTATTACGATCAGTTTTACCAAAGGCATACCAACAGCTATTAACAGCCAACCAATGCCTGGCGTAGAAATAGTTAAGTTACTAAACAATTTAGGCGGTAAAAACGGTATTGGCGTGCTGGATTTGGTAGAAAATCGCTTAGTTGGTATGAAAAATCACGGTTTGTATGAAACACCAGGTGGCACAATCTTGTATCATGCGCACAGTAAGCTTGAAAGTATTACACTTGACAAAGACACTGCCCACTACAAGCAACAGGTAGCGCTGAAATTTGGGGAACTGGTGTATAATGGGCTATGGTTTACGCCGCTGCGCGCTGCGCTTAGCAAATTTGTTGACGCTACTCAGCAACATGTTACCGGCGAAGTTAAGCTAAAACTGTACAAAGGCAATATTATTGATGCTGGTGTGACTAGTCCGTATTCGTTGTACGACCCTAAAATTGCCTCGTTCGATGACAGCAGCATGTATAATCAAGCGGATTCGATCGGTTTTATCAATTTGTTTGGATTGCCAATCAAGGTGCAAGCTAAAATGAAAGGGGAAGTATCAGATGAATAAGAAATTATGGGGCGGTCGCTTTAAACAGTCCGTCAACAAAATGACCGAACAGTTTGGCGCCTCGATAGAATTTGATCAAACAATGTACGCCGAAGATATTGCCGGTAGTATTGCTCATGCTAAAGGTTTAGCTAAACAGGGAATAATCTCGCAGGCCGATGCCCAAGCGATTGTGGCGGGTTTGAATAGCATTTTAAACGATATTAAGGCTGGTAAAATTGAATTTTCGCTAGAAGACGAAGATATCCATATGAATATTGAGCGTATGTTAACCGAAAAAATAGGTGAAGCCGGCAAAAAACTGCACACTGGTAGGTCTAGAAACGATCAAGTGGCGCTAGATATTCGCCTGTATATGAAAAAATCTATTATTGAAACTACAGATAATTTGAAGCAATTGGTTAGTGTTTTAGTTGGTTTAGCCGAAAATCATTTGGACACACCTATGCCAGCCTATACTCATATGCAAAAAGCTCAGGCGATTACGCTAGCGCACTATCTGATGGCTTATGCCCAGATGTTTATGCGTGACATTGATCGTTTTTATGATACTTTTGAACGCACTGATTACATGCCACTAGGCGCCGGGGCGCTAGCTGGTACTACCTACCCCTTAGATCGTGAATATGTGGCTAAAGAATTAGGTTTTAAACATATCGCCGCCAATAGTTTAGACGCTGTTAGTGATCGTGATTTTGTGATTGAATATTTGGCTAATGCCTCGATTGCCATGATGCACTTATCGCGTTTTTGCGAAGAATTAGTTTATTTTAACACTCAAGAATTTGGTTTTATTACCCTGGCCGATACTTATTCCACCGGTTCGAGTATTATGCCGCAAAAAAAGAATCCCGACTTTGCCGAACTTATAAGGGGTAAAACTGGCCGGGTTTATGGTGCTTTGGTGGGGATTTTAACGGTGATGAAAGCTTTGCCGCTAGCTTACAACAAAGATATGCAAGAAGATAAAGAGGGGGTTTTCGACACAATTGATACCTTAAACACCAGTCTAAAAGTTTTTACTGATATGATCGCTACGGCCACATTTAACACTGGTAAAATGCGTTATAGCGCGGGTAAAGGCTTTATTAATGCGACCGAAGTTGCTGATTATTTAGTCGGTCGTGGCATGAGTTTTCGTGACGCGCATACTATTGTCGGTAAAATTGTACTATATGCCGAAAACCAAAACGTGTCGATTGATGATTTAAAACTAGCTCAGCTAAAAGAGTTTTCACCCCTGTTTGAGCCAGATGTCTATAAACAGGTTTCGCTCGAAACATCAATAGCTAGGCGTTCACTACCTGGTGGTCCAGCCAAACAAGCTGTGTTAGCTCAGATCAAACAGGTTAAAGACCAGCTAAAGCTTAATAGGGTTTAACATATTGCTCAAGTAGCGCTATACTGAAGTTATTATGAAAGATCAATCAATTATCCAAACTAAAGATTTAAAAAAGAATTTCGGGACTACTAAAGCCCTAGACGGTTTAGACCTAGATGTTCATACTGGTGAAATTCATGGCTTTTTAGGACCAAACGGTGCTGGTAAAAGTACAACAATCCGAATTGTGCTGGGACTATTACATAAAACCAGCGGCGAGGTAAAATTTTTTGGTGAAGATCCGTGGACAACCGCAGTTAAATTACATGAAAAACTGGCCTATGTGCCGGGTGAGGTCAATTTTTGGCCAAATTTAACTGGTGGTGAGATTATCGATTTAATGGGTCATTTACGTGGTGGGCTAGATGAGACACGTCGTAAAGATTTATTGGGGAAATTCCAGTTGGATCCTACCAAGAAGTTCCGTACTTACAGCAAAGGCAACCGCCAAAAGGTGGCATTGGTCGCGGCTTTAGCCAGCGATGTCCCGCTGTATATTTTGGATGAGCCGACTAGTGGCCTGGACCCACTAATGGAACAAGTGTTCCAAGATGAAATTCGAGCGCTTAAAAAACAAGGTAAAACTATTTTTCTCAGTAGCCATATTTTAAGTGAGGCTGAAGCTTTGTGTGATCGCGTGACGATCATTCGTGAAGGTAAAGCAGCCGGCGTTTATACACTAGCAGAGCTAAAAAAAGAACATGAAAACTTAGAAAAGCTATTCCTAAGCAAATATGAGGGTTCTGACTCGAGCGAGGAGAAATAATATGTTCGCTGGAACCTGGAATTTAATTAAACTGATTATTCGGCGTGATCGCGTTAAGCTATTGATCTGGATTGCGGTTATTGTATTGTTTGCGGCTATGGGGCCATCAATGATGGCTGGTACAGCAGGTGATGCTATTGCGGCGCAGAAGGGCAGCGGCCTTAGTTTTGGCGCTGTTATGAACTTTATCACCGGACCGTTTGAACAAATGGATCTAGGTGGGTTAGTAACGATTAAATTCTTCGCTTTTCTAGCGCTGTTAATGGCATTTTTTGCCACGTTGTTTGTGGTTCGTCATACGCGAGCCAATGAAGAAATGGGTGCAACGGAGCTAATGTTAAGTGGCCGCGCGTCGCGTTTTGCGCCGCTAATTGCCACATTAATTGTAGGGACTGGTGCAATTTTGCTGATGGTAGTATTAATTGCATTAGGCATGACAGCGTCAGTTAATACCATCCATGGTGGTTGGGCGGCTTTTGCGCCAGTGGCAGATACGATTCGCTCGACGGCGACTAATGTTGGCGGTAGCTGGTTATTCGCACTTGGCATGGGTGGTATCGGGCTTAGTTTTTTGTCAATCGCAGCCATAGTGGCTCAACTAACTGAAACTTCAAGTGCCGCCAATGGTTTGCTGGGTGTGATTATCGGTATAACATTCGTATTGCGCGGTTTAGGTGATGTGGCGGTTAAAACCGTGCACGGTGTGCCAACCGCTAGTGCCTGGAGTCTATTTTCGCCATTTGGTTGGATGCAATTTACACATTCGTTAACGTTCCCAAATTGGACACCACTAATAGCTTTTCCGGTCTTTGCGATCGTCGCTATCATTCTTGCGTTTATTTTATTAGCCAAACGTGATTTAGCGGCTGGTTTACTACCATCGCGTAAAGGTCATGCTCGGGCTTCACACGTGCTGCTGTCGGATCTTGGGTTAACCTGGCATTTGCAAAAGAATATTTTTCTTGGTTGGCTAGTCGGGAATGTCGTACTAGTGGCATTAATTGGTAGTATGGGCAATCAAATCGGCAGTATATATTCTAAGAGCTCTACACTGTCCGACGCCGTTAAAAACATTGGCGGTAGCAGTAGTAACTTAACGACCGGGTTGTTATCATACATGCTAATGTTCGTGGCAATGACGACTATGGCATACGCAATCCAGAGTTTAGGCAAGTTACGCGCCGAAGAATCTTCGGGGCATCTAGAAAACTTGTTAGCAACTAAAACTTCGCGGATCAAATGGCTATTAAAGACTGCACTAATCCCGGCAGTTGGTGCGGCTGTTATGCTGACACTGTCTGGCTTTGCCATTGCTGCTACGGCGTCAGCAAGCGGTGTTAGTGGAATTAACTTTGGCCAATATATATTTGGTACATTAGCCTACTGGCCATTGGTCGCATTATTTATGGGTATTTATGTATTTTGCTACGGTATTTTGCCACGAGCAGCCGGCGCTATCACTTGGATTATTTTTGCGGCTTCGCTTTTTGTCGAAGAATTCGGCGCATTAATTAAAGGTTTTCCACAATGGATTTCAAATATATCACCGCTTAGCCAGCTTTCCGGTATGCCGGCGAAAGACGTGAATATTGCAGCATTCTGGATAATGTTAACCATTGGAATTGTATTATTCTTGGCTGGTTTGATTAGCTGGCGTCGACGTAATCTAACGGAATAGATTTTGTGGTATAATCGGATTTATTACTGGGTCGTCGCCAAGTGGTAAGGCACCGGGTTCTGGTCCCGGCATTCGCAGGTTCGAATCCTGCCGACCCAGCCAAGTTAGTCAGATTGGAACCCTCGGTAAATAAAAAAGTGCCGGTGGGTTTCTTTTTGTGTTTTGAGCGCTTTTCACCACTGGTGCTGACTTCACCCTTCGCGTTCACCGTATTCGGGCGTTGTCCGTCGCTCTGGGCGACTATAGCACCAGAGTCGGTAACTTGCTCGGCTTCGGTTAAAATGGCCTGCAACGCGGCCACTGGTGCAACGGGCGTGGCTTCAATTATGATGGCGTTGTTGGTACCCTTGCCATTATCGTTATTATCACTATCAACGGTAACCTTTACCATCTCAAACAAGGCTTGGTTAAGTTGCTGACGCTCATTGTCCGAGCAGACCCCATAAAGCTTCCCCGCGTGTTGCATCAGGTCTAGAACAATGTCCACTCGCTCTCTAACTTGCTGGATTCCCTCGCTGGCCTCTGCAATAGCCATCTTGGTAGTGTTGATTTCACTTGCAATTTGATCTTGCAGTGGTCGCAGCTCTTCCGCTGGCAATACGTCATTTAGATAGGCTTCGATCAACTTTTGCTTCTTGTGCTCAAGTCGGGCTAAATACTGCTGTCGCTGTTTAAGCTGCCGCTGGTTTTCAACGCCTAATTGACCCAGTTGTTCTAGCACTACCGGCCTAAGTTCAGCCAGAAACTCCGGTGTGAACTTAACCCACTTGTGCCAATAGACAGTCATAGCTTGTTCTAATTTACCAACGTCAATATATGGTAGGTTGCAGTGGCTTCGGGTTCGTCCCGTGTGCCGCCCCAGGCAGAAGAAGTAGCTGTAGTTGCCGCCCTTGCCATTATTAGCGTAGCCAAAACTCAACAGTCCACCACAGACGCCACAACGCAAAGTGCCTTTAAGATAGTGAGCATGCTTCCAGGAACGTTCACCAGCCACCTTGCGCGTCGCCAACATATCTTGCACCTTGTGCCAAGTAGCTTCATCTATCAGTGGTTCATGGGCTCCAGGTAGCACTACTCCTTTATGGATAATTTTGCCAATGTAATAAGGATTAGTTAGCATGCGATGAATATGTGAACGTGGCAGGGGTTTGCTAACATAAACACGCGTCTGACGGCTAGTTAAACCACGTAATTTTAGTTCCTCGGTTAGCTCGGTGATACTCCATTCACCCGTGGCATAGGCCTGAAACGCCCAACGTATCAAGGGCGCTCGTTCCTCGTCTAAAGCAACGCCGTGGGTGATACAGCCATTGACTTTCTCTTGAATGTTGAGGTAGCCAATTGGAGCTGCGCCGAGAGTGCCACCATTACGGATCTTCTGCTCAATACCTTTCTTGGCTTCATTGGATAGATTACGGCTATAGTACTCGGCAAGTGTGGCCATAATACCGTGCATCAACATACCGGAGGGGCTCTCATCAATCTGCTCGCTGACTGATATAAGCTGCGCCCCTACTTTCATGATGGCCATCTGAATCGACACATCGTCAAAGCGATCTCGTGCCAGACGATCCAGCTTGTGAACGATCACATACTTAACAGGCCTTGCTTGCTCGCCGGGGCTAGCATTCAAACGCCCCAGCATATCTTGCAAACCATCTCGATCCGCACTACGGGCCGAAGCCCCGGCGTCAACAAACTCCTCCACATTATCTACGGTAATACCCAGTTCTTTAGCTTTGCGTAAACAAGCTTCTCGTTGGGCCGGAATAGAATAACCCTCAGCTTGAGCATCCTTATTTGCTTGGCGGGAGGTAGAAACACGCAGGTAGATTAGTGCTACGTCGTCGGAAAGTTGGCTCTGGTCATGATTCTGTGTTGCTTCTTCCATAGCAGTTGCAACAGTTCCAGTAGTGTTGGTGGTTTCAGTGATTTTATCTATAGTAATTGTTGGCATAGTTGCCTCCTTTCTGCTCACGAGTAGAGCTCCAGTTTTGGCGCTATATTTACTCGGGTGCAGTCCCATTAACACTCGATTGAGCAAAGGAGTCAAGTCCTGTTCTGAAGGCAAACAAAGCCTAGCGACAGCGATCGGACAAACAAAACATGTTGACTGTTGCGTCTCAAACACCCCGCGTCCAGAGCATGAATGGACTCCGGAAAACCGGAGTCAGTCACGTCCACTAATTGATTGGTTAGCGCGGTTGAGCTGGCAGTATTCATCGTTGAATATTGAACCGATTCGTCGAGTGAAACGACACGTAGGATATCTCTTCAGTTTGAAGTTCGTTCCCAATTCACGTAGTGTTTCATAAGAACGCCGTGTTCTTTCCGGCTATAAACATCCATGATATAGTTAAATTGTCCGAAGTTTTGCAGGCTGCGTTAGCAGCTATCTACTAGATGTGTTCTGTACCTGAAAAAGGGCAGCCACATCAGTAGGTACGGAACATCTTTATCTGCAAGACTTTGGACAGTCGATAGTGGCTGTCCTTTTTTGTTTGTGATCGATAAAGAGGAGGTGGCAATGAGGAACTTAATGAAGATGGTCAAGATTATCTCAAGCATTGTTTTTGGTGTTCTATTTACAATGACTCTCATTGCATCTCTAGTTGATCTCACAGGCATATTCTCAATCCCATTCATCCAGCCATTATTCAACGATAATGCACCAAAAGTGTTACTATTCCTGTTCTCCTCAGTCGGTATAGTCGTGCTAATAGATGCGCTTGAGGCGCAGAGTACAGCAAAGGTGGCCACCGAAGTACTGCCAGAGCTAAAACAGACTATTAACATCATCAACAACTCGGACAAGACCATTTTTCTAGCAAATAAGCGGGAGTTCTACCTTGAGCTACATAAAGCCTTTTTTAGTATAAAAAATGGCTCGGAGATATTTTTAACAAACTATGGGAAAAACTTTTCGGCGGGGTATGATCAAGGTGAATTTGAGCAGGTCAAAGCTTTTATGAAGCTATGGGATAAACTGGCTTTATCGGGAGACATCGTTGTCAAACAGCTGGTCCACATTACGTCCCTAAGAGATTTAGATGAAGCTGAGGCTCGTGTATCGAAGTTTACCTCCGCGCATGACTACTCTGTTCGAGCGGCAATTGGTTTGCCGATAGTGCCGTTCATAGATTATTTGATTATTGACGAAATGGCTGTGTTTATGGGGTTTCCCGATGATAGTGGAACGCCATATGATATCTCATTTGGACTAGCTATATTCAGTGAAAAAACGGTAAAGGAATTTATCAAGTACTTTAATATTTATTGGTCCGATTCGCTTTCTATTAATTTGAAAACGAAAGATCAAATTGACTTAAACAAATTGAAGGAAGAAGAAAGCATTCTTCTTACGAGCACTACATTCAGCCGAACAATCCAAAATGACGAAGCCATACTCAAGCTGATAAAAAGCAGCTTGCCAGAAATACCTGCAAGTACAAACAGCAATAAGAAGGGTTGGAGGCAAAAACTACGCGAAATATTCTTCAGGAAAGACGTAACAAACATAGCGCGATTGTAAGGAGTAACAAATGAGGACAGAATTAATCAACGTTAAAGCTACGGACAATACCGTTCATCAAGGAATGCTGTTTGAGCCTGAGAAACAGGCCTCTTCGATCATTATACATATTCATGGGATGGCTGGGAACTTTTATGAGAACACTTTCATCCCTGTCATGGCAAAAAATTATACCGAGCAAGGTGTAGCCTTTTTAACCTGCAATAACAGAGGTCATGACTACATTTGCGATTGCAAGAAAATTGATGGTAACACAACAGCTTCGTACAAAGCGGGAGCGGCATATGAACTTATTGAAGACAGCTTATTTGATATAAAGGGAGCTATTGCCTTTGCTTTAGAGCGGGGATACCACGATATAATTTTGCAAGGGCACAGCTCAGGTGCTAATAAGACAGTCTATTCCATGGCACAAAGTGAGCTAGGCGTTCGAAAGGTTATCCTATTATCGCCATGTGATGATATAGGTATCCATCTTGATGACTGTGGTGAAGGACAACGAGATGCAAATATCAAACTAGCGCGAAGCTATGTTGAGGCTGGAACTCCGGACAAAATGATGCCTGATGGCACATTCTTTGACTACCTATTGTCAGCAAAAACCTACTTGGATTGTTTTCAAGACGGCTCTGCTTTAGATACGTTTCCGTATCGTACTCCCAATGCATCTTTTGACGCGCTTAGAAAGGTAGAGGGAAGCGTGTTAGTTACTTTTGGAGACACGAATGAATATCTATTACAAGATCCTACGGATATCAAAGCTCTTCTCCAGTCGAAACTTAATAGTTCAGCGATGCTTACATTTAGGGTTCTTACAGGTGCGTCGCATAGTTATCAAGGCAAGGAATCAAATTTAACTACGACGGTTATCGAATGGCTAAAGTCTTTGTAAGACATTATTGCTGAAAGATAGGAGCCATATGACTACTCTATTGGATAGTCTTATTAAAAATGTTACCGAAAACGTGCCCGATGATTCAAGAATAATCAAGGGAATTTGGAGCGTAGATTGCTTATATTCTCCAAACAACAATGGTCGGACTTTTGACTACAAATTTCTTGTAACGCAAACAAAAGGCCAAGGTTGTGCTTATAGCGCTAACCGAGATTATAGCTCTACTGAATTGCGTGAGCTGATCGGGCAAGACTTCATTTCGCATGGCATATCGGATACTGCCCTATTGGTGTCGTTACTTGATTCTGTTTACGATAAAGATAAGCATACATATGAGAAGAGAGTCCTTGATGCAGAATCAGAAATAAAATCTTATTGGCGAACTGAAATTATTGCATCTGAGGCAAAAAGGTTGCTCGGCTCTCTTCGCGGGAAGAATGTAGTTAATGTTGGAGTTGTCGGGAGCTTCTTGAAGAAATTTGGAGAACTTGGTTGTTCAGTATTGGGCACTGATTACGATGAGGCAATAATTGGGCAAACTCTTTTTGACGCGCCAATAGAAAATGGAGATAAAACTATTGAGGCTGTTGCCAATGCTGATCTGGCCATTGTGACCGGAATGACAATGGCTACACTAACACTTGATTCGATACTTTCAACTGCTGCCCGAAATAGTACAAAAATAATTATTTTTGCAGAAACAGGTGCAAACCTTGCCCCATTTTTTATGCAATACGGCGTAGATGTTTTTATCGGAGAACCATTTCCATTCTATATTTTCAACGGCGTAAGTGAGATTCGCGTGTATAGAAACTAATACCCTAGCGCGATAAATGAGTACTAACTGTTCAGATAAAGCTATGCCGATTCCATGAATCTGGCTAGCATGGTTTCGACGTGGCACCACGCATCATTATTCCAACATTGACTCATTGTGCCAGCCAAGGAGAAGATCTGAGAGTATCTATATTCTCGGATTTTGTCGTTTCACAAGAGCAACAAATTTGAGTTTAACTTTCCCCAGCTAATTACAAAAATTCTGAAGATTGTCTGAATTCTGTATTGACAGCCATAGACGTTTCCGATAAACTTGCCCTTATTAACTAGAGTGAGCTATGAAAAAACAGTCTAAAAATTTGTGGAAGTATTGGTGGGTAATACCGGCGGGATTGTTGGTAATTATTGTTGGTTTGTTTGTGTTTTTTTGGCTAGCAACTAGCATACCGGGCGACACGAAGCCTATTTTGACCGAAGCTGATAAGTTAAAGGTTGAACCGAGTTGGAAGTTAGAGTCCGAGCGAGTTGTACCACCGTATCTGGTAAATTTTGGTGATGTCGCTTCGCCATCAGTAACCCGTACCTGGAAACTACCAGGGGAAATGAGTGAAGAAGAATTTAAACAGTTAATCCGAAATTCAGGATGGGATGAGAGTGCAATTTCGTGTAAGGGTTTTAGTCCCGGGATGGATGATAATGCCGAACAGACGATTTGTGATTATTGGCAGCAAAACGATGGTATATTTAACGTATCTGTAGTTTTAAGTGGTACACGTAATGAAGAAAGGTACAAAATATGGTTGTATGTAGACAAAATATAGGGCTAAAGTCACTTTTGGCCTGTGCGTTAGTGATATTTGTTTCAGCCTTATTCATCGGGCAGCCGACATATGCAAAAACAGTTAATAATCCATGTAAAGATATAGATTTCATTTTTGCTCGCGGTTCAGGGCAAAAGATTAAAGACAAAGAATATAGTGCATTCTTTAAGGCGAATGATGATCTACTTCATCAACAGACTAACCTTACTTATCAGTTCTACGATCTTGGCACTGAGTCTTACGATGGGATGCAATATCCGGCAGTGAAAATTGATAACAGCTTTTACACTCATGCTATAGGTGCTTACACTAGTGGTGGCGGCGCTTTTGCCTATGGTAATAGCGTCCGGGAAGGTGTTTACGAACTCGAAAGCTATATTTTTCAGCGAAACTTAAAATGTCCGTATACCGAATTCGTGCTGGCTGGCTACTCGCAAGGGGCGCAGGTGATTGGTCAAGCCCTAGAAAAACTCAGTAATTACCAATCTAATATAGTTTACGTAGCGTTATTCGGCGATCCAAAATTATATTTGCCCGAAGGTTATGGTTTTAACCCGCCGGCTTGCCGCGGCGAATGGAAATCACCGTGGAATGTGTACGCGCCAAACTGCTACACCAGTGCCGGTATTTTGGGTGCGCGCAAAGATTACGTTCCAGGGGGCTTTGTTAACAAAACTGGCATTTGGTGTAATTTGCACGATGCCATGTGTGGATCGACTAACAATGTAACCGAACTTAGCGGCCATGGTAAATATGCCGACAATGGTGGCGGCATTGAATCAGCCGCTAAAATCATTTTAGGTCGGCTAAAAGATGAATTTCCCACCTCTTTCTTGACATTCAATCCGCAAACGCCTCAACCAGTTATCGAAACTGCCTACGTGATCGATTCAACGGGCTCGATGGGTAGCGCGATCGAAAGTTATAGGAACGAAGCGCGGCGATTGGCGCAAAAAGTGCTAAACAATGGCGGGCGGATAGCGCTGATGGAGTTCCGTGACGCCGGCGATGATTTTACGTCGCGTATATTGTGCAATTTTGGCTGCACCTATGATCAGTTTAGTGCTCTGCTAGATGGTATCGAAACACCTGATGGTGCGGGCGGCGATGATCCAGAAGCGGTTCTGAGCGCGCTGATGAACGCGTTTAATAATTTAGATTGGACTTATGGCGCGGTTAAATCAGTGATAACGATGACCGATAATTCTTGCCACGATCCAGATAACGTTGATGGTACTACACTGATTGATGTTATAAAACGTTCGCTCGAAATTGATCCGATAAATGTGTTTATGCTGTTGAGTGATTCAACATTCGTGAATTTTTACCAGCCGCTAGTTGATGGCACATCGGGTAAATCGTTTATTTTGTGGAATTACAACATAGCGTTAACTTCCGAAGAGAATGAGGCAGCAATGGATGCTCGCCTGGCTGCTATGACAGATTACATTGTGTCGCGGCCGGTGGCAATATTGCCCATAACTTCTTATTACGCGCAGCTTGGCCAACCAATCAAGTTTGATGCCTCGCAATCTTACGGTGTAGATTCGCCAATCGATCATTATGAATGGGATCTAGATGGTGATGGTGTTTTCGAAACTACCAGTACAGATCCGGTGATGGTCTACCAGTATAACGACGAATTTTCGGGCACAGTACAAGTTAAAGCGGTGGCTGCTGATGGTGGTTTTGGCACTATGGCGGTTTCGGTTACAGTAACAGAGCCCCAACCAGAGCAAGTACCAGTTAAAGCTCCCAAAGATTTAAAAGTTGAAGTTTTGTCGCCGGGTAATGTTGCAGATGTTAAACTGTCGTGGGATGCAAGTGAATCTGATGCCGATAAGTTTGGTATTTCGATTGATGGCTTGCCGCTGGGCTATGTGCCAGCTAGTCAAACCTCGGTTATAATCCGCGATTTGCATTTGGATGATGATGTGACTTTAGGAGTAGCAGGAATATCTGCAGACTGGAACTTGGGCGAACAAGTTTCGGTGGTGTTGCCGGCAGTCCCAGCGACTAATAAGGGAGCTAGCACGGTCACTGGGATGTCTACTACAGATTCTAAGCCCGTCGATGTTGCAGCTACACTGCTGTCGTCTGCCGCTGAAGCAGCAGCTCAACCAGCAACTGTAATACCAGTAGCGGCGCAACCAGCAGCGTCTGCATCCCCCAAAAGTACAGATTCATCGGCTAACAGTAATGATATCTGGCGATTAATTGGCTCAGGGATAGTTATATTGGCGGTAGCGGCGTTAATAATTGTCAGGCGAATTAGGCGACGTAAACCATAAAGAAGGGACGATATAGGGGCTACATCGCACCGTAAAGAAAAGGCCTTGCAGCTTTTGCAAGGCCTTTACCTTCGGGTCATCCTGAATTTGTTTCAGGGATCTTACTTCTTAATTTTTTTAATTGGTTTTTTAGCACTAGTTTTACGAACTGGCTTCTTTTTGCTTGCACCGAATGGCCACCAGCCAACGGTTATAGTGACTACCCCGATCAGGTAAATCACAGCCGCTGCCGCTAGCCAGGCGCTATACGATAAGCCCAGTAGTTCTAGCGATTTAAGATCGCCATATACATTGTGCTCTAAACAGGCGCTAAAGGCCAAAGCGGCCATAACGGCTGCGGTGATCCAACAGTCTAACATGCTCATTAGTCGCATTAGTGGGCTAACTTTTAAGCCTAGCAAAAATGGCATGGTAAAGATCATGACAAATACCAATAGCCCTAGTAGCCAAGTGGCAGCCGACGCTTCGATGTCGATCAATTGCCCCACACCTTCGGATATTTGCACCAAGTTAACGATTATTAATAAAATAGCTGCAAGCGTAACAGCTGCTAGAAGCCATCCGAGGGCTTTCACCCCTGGCCATTTTGGCGTTTTTACATCGGTGGCTTTAATAGTAGTATGAACCATAAGCGTATTGTAACATATACTTAAGATTTGTGTTGGTTTTTCCACAAAACAAAACAAGACCCTTTCGGATCTTGCTTTGATAAAGGAGTGCTCCTTTCGCTGCTGAAACAGCCGCGCGGCCTCTCACTAATTCCAGTGTATCAAATATTCAGCTAATGTCAACAACTTTACCGTTTTTTGCTATTAGTACCACTTGCCATCGGTCTTTATGGTTGTTAATAAATATTTTGCAAATTTTTCCCACATCCGTCATTATACCACAAGCGAAAATGTGGTTTTCGTGTTGACAGATATGCCATGGCGTGGTACAATGGAAAGATAGATTAATAATTAGAGGATTATTATGAAAAACGGTTGCGAAAATGGTGGCGAAAGTGGGCATTTACAAAAAATTGACACGGCTGGTATGGATTTAAATACACAGCCAGGGTTAAAGGCAGAAGTAGTACGCAAAATTGGCGTACCTTTAGCGCTAGTTGGTGCGTTGGGCGGATTAGCTTTAGGTTTAGAGGGTTGTGGCAGTAATGTCGAAGCCAAAAAACCAACGGGAATCACAGCCACTAATCCTGAGAAGAAAGTTGATAATACGCCAGCTTGGGAAAAACCTTACCCAGAAGATAATAGCGCTGCTCAGGATGAGCTTTGTTACGGTATCATAGATAGAGATGCATTAAATAACCAAGAGAAACAGCTGCTAGATCTTGACCCAATGTCAATGACTAATGAACAAAGTGCAGCATTTCTTGATATGATGCTTGGTATTTATCGTCACTGGAGTTCTTTTCCGGAAAGTCATGAAAGATCCGCCAACCAACCTTTGCCATATGTATATCTAGATGGCATAAATGATAAAACTAATCCTGATGACATCGCAAAGAATATTAGTCTTATAACAAATGGTCTACAGGAACTTGGCTATACATATGGTAAGAGTGTAAAGTCTGTGCCAGATATTAAACTGATGCAACAACTAATGATAGCGTTCTGCTTTAACCAGGATAATCGTGGTGAATTAGCACAAGAAGCTCTTGATAAAGATGCAGAAATCTATGGCACAGGCACTCCAGGCGCTCGTATTCATGTATCATTGTCGGGTTTTACAGTAAACGACTATTCTTATGACTCAAATACGGGTAAGGCGCAATTTAATTTATGCGAGACACATTCATCTGATGGCAGCCAGTATGATACAAAATTCGAAGCATACACACAAAAATTTACTGATCCTGACGGTAACCAAAAAAAAATTGTAATGTATAATCAACTAGCTTCGCCGGTTTCTAAGTAGTATTATTGTAATCTAAACTTGCTTGTGCTTAAATAAGTGCAAATGCATAAGCTGAACGTACACTCTGTGGATGAGCGTAAACAGAGTCATGGAAACAGTAAGCTGCAGAAGGTGCTGCTTATTTTAATTGTCCCAGTGCTATTATTATCTAGTTTTAACCTAATTTTATTCCCTCATGATAATGCCCAGGCTATAAATCAGTGGGGCGATATGAAAACTAGGGCGCAGATGCAGTCGGTACTTTATTTGAATGCTATTTATTTTTGCATGCTTTTAGAGGATCAATGGAAAAGCCCTATACTCCACCCAATAGATGTACGTATTAATGCGTCTGATGCCAAAAATGGTAATTGGTTCACAACAGCTGGAGCGGGGTCGAGCACAGAATATGTCAATGGAGTATTGTTGGAGCAACTGGTAACTGGGAGCGACTTTAACGATGGTCGTATAAGTTGTGGCGAAGATGACAACGCTCTTGTTAAACACGCTCTACAGTTATGGGGTATGACAAGTGATGGTACCCAGACCGGTACTCCTGATGCAACGTACCTTTTATGTGATGGCATTAATAGTGAG
>WRFU01000014.1 GCA_009778675.1 Candidatus Saccharimonadota bacterium | reverse complement strand
TGTAGCCATATTAAATTTAGCTCGCACTTTACCATTAACTTGCACCACAATTTCAACTTCATTCGCCACCAAATATTTGTCTTGCCACTTAGGCCAAGCTACCAGGTGAATAGATTCTGAATGTTTAAACACTTCGTGCCAAATTTCTTCGGCCAAATGCGGCGCAAATGGTGCTAATAACTTAGTTAAATCTTCCATTTCGGTTGTAGCAATTTTATCGACACCATTATGATTTAAATCGTTAACCGCTGCCATTAAGGCCGCGATCGCCGTGTTGTAATTCATACGTTCAATATCTTCGGTGACTTTTTTAATCGTATGGTGAACAGTCGCCAGAGTTTTATCGTCTGATTTCCCGCTGGCTTCATTAGCTAATTTCCAAAAACGGACCAAGAATCGATAAGTGCCGGCGACACCTTCGGGATTCCACAAGGCATTTTGGTCAAATGGCGCTAAAAAGGCGATAGCCAAACGCAACGCATCCGCCCCATAACCGCTATCAATAACTTGGGTCGGATCAACCACATTGCCCTTGCTTTTGCTCATTTTCGTGCCATCGGCCGCCAAAATCATGCCGTGGCCGCGCCGTGCGGCGTAAGGTTCGGGCATTGGCACCAAACCTTGGTCATACAAGAATTGGTGATGAAAACGCGAATATAACAGATGCAGCGTGGTGTGTTCCATGCCGCCAATGTAAAGATCAACCGGACTCCAATATTTTAATTCCTTGGACCCCGCAAATGCTTGATTATTGTGCGGGTCAAAGTAACGTAAATAGTACCAATTACTGCCCGCCCAGTTTGGCATGGTATCAGTTTCGCGTTTAGCCGGCCCACCGCACTGCGGGCAGGTCGTATTGACCCAATCATCAATTTTACTTAGCGGCGACTTGCCATCATCGGTTGGTTCGTAATGGTCGACCACCGGCAATTCAACCGGCAACTGGTCGTCTGGCACTGCCACTGCACCGCATTTTGGGCAGTGAATAATCGGAATCGGCTCGCCCCAATAGCGTTGGCGGCTATAAACCCAATCACGTAATTTATAATTAACCTTCGTGTGGGCTACACCTTTATTTTCCAGCCAGGCAACAACTTGTTTTTTCGCTTCTTCTACTGTCAAACCATCAAATTGGTCGGAATTTACAATTTGCCCATCACCAACATAAACCATCGGTTTACCAGCTAGCCAATTTAGAATGTACGGCAGTTCGGCTACGGGTTGCAGTTGTTCGAGTTCGCAGCGTGGCGTCCAAACTTGTTGGTTATCTTCGGCCTGTTCAACTTCATCCCGCTGCAGTGCTTGTTGCTTAAGATCCTGCAACTCAAACTTTAACACCGTGGTAATAATGTCACGGTTGACATCTTTATGCGCTGCGTAAAAAATCGAATTAATTTTAAGCGGCATCATATCGACCAATTTTAGGTGTGTATAGCCAGTTTTTTCCGCAATTTCACGTCTGGCTGCCGTTTCAACATCTTCATCACCTTCGATACCACCCATCACTAAAGTGTGCCAATCCGGCCGTTTAGGCCATTTTAAGGTCAACCATTCATCTTTAACCGGGTGTTTAATTAGGCACATTACTACCTTACGTGTAGTGTTCTTTTTGCCCTCAATTGGCGGATGTTGCAGATCAAGTTCGGTTGGCGCTACCACTTGCGTAATTGGAATATTAAACTTAGTGGCAAAATCATAGTCGCGTTCATCGTGCGCTGGCACGGCCATAATCGCCCCGGTGCCATAGCCCATCAGCACATAATCGGCAATCCAAACTGGAATCGGCTTATTGGTGGCCGGATTAATCACATAAGCACCGGCAAAAGCGCCAGTTTTTTCATGATCGGTTTCTTGGCGTTCAACCTCGCTTTTAGCTTGGGCGGTTTTAATATAAGTATCGACTTCGTCTTTTCTATCGGCTGTGGTGATTTTCGCAACCAGCGGATGTTCCGGCGCCAAAACCATAAACGTCGCTCCAAAAATCGTATCCGGCCGAGTAGTAAAAACGGTAATTTTTAAATCGTCATCCTGAACTTGTTTCAGGATCTTGGGACTAGATTCCGAAGCAAGTTCGGAATGACAAATTTGGAAATCCACCTCTGCACCTGTACTTTTACCAATCCAATTCACCTGTTGGTCGGCAATCCGCGACGGGTAGTCAACATCTTTTAGCCCGTCAATTAAACGGTCAGCGTAATCAGTAATGCGCAGCATCCATTGCTTGAGCAACTTCTTTTCAACCAGTGTGTCGCAGCGTTCGTGCCGGCCATTCACCACCTCTTCGTTGGCCAGGCCAGTCTTGCAGAACGGGCACCAGTTAATGGCAATTTCATCTTGGTAAGCCAGGCCTTTCTTGAAAAACTGCAAAAAGAACCACTGAGTCCACTTATAATATTCGGGGTCGGTAGTTGCAAAAATCCGATTCCAATCAAACGAACAACCCATACGGTCTAATTGTGCCCGAAAATGCGCAATATTTTGTTCCACCGCCGCCTGAGGTGTAACTTTGTTTTTAATCGCGTAATTTTCCGCTGGCAAACCAAACGCATCAAACGCCATTGGAAATAGCACATTATAGCCTTGAGCTCGTTTGTAACGGGCAATGATATCGCCACCAGTGTAAGTCATAGTATGACCCATGTGCATAGCCGCACCGCTCGGGTACGGAAATTCCGTTAACATGACAAATTTAGGTTTTTTATCAAAATCATTGGCGGCATAAATTTGTGTTTTGGCCCAAACCTTTTGCCATTTAGGTTCAATTTCACTGGGATTATAGCGTTGCATAGGTTACAGTATACCGCTTCTTTCTAGAAAAATCACGACCCTACGCTATAAGTCTTCGTATTGGTCGGTATAACTATTCATAATATCATCAATATCTTTTTTCAGCTCTTCAATAGTAATGTATTTCTTAGGCAAATTAATACTCACCGGCTGGTTAATAGTTGGTTTAAAAATTGCTTTAAAACTATAGCTTTTATCTTTGTTACTCAGATCGATTTCTGTGAGTTTATGACCAAGACCACTAATCCAAACCTCAACCGTGTAACCAAAACCTTCATTCGGTTTTACATATTCATCATAGTATTTGTCAATATCTTTGTCGCTCGAAACTTTTTCATCCATACATTTATACAAATCTTTGGCGAGTTTAGTCTTGTTTACGGCTTTAGCAAAACCCCTTATACCATCCCAATCCGGTTTGATTTTGTACCCCAAACTGCCGTTCTTTGAACCCAATTTTTCATCAACCTTAATAGGTATGTTAGCCCTATAGGCATCGGCGACTTCTTTTTGTAGCGATTTGTCATTAGGTAGCTGATTCTTAAGTTGTGTCAAACAATTTTGCGTCTTAGTGACATCTTTGTTATCGTAGATTTTCTGCAACCCAGCAACCGAAATTTGAATCCACGAACCATCAACTTTTTTAATCAACTGACTAACCCCATCGGGCAACATACCACTCTCGTCAAAATCGTTATATAGCTTTTCTATACCAGATATTTTGACGTAAATATCACCATTTTTGCCATCAATACCCTCGCCAGTTAACTTGATGGCCTTTTGTAAGGAATCCTTAAACCCCGACACCGACAGCTCGACTTTATACTGACTCTCGTTTATTTTAGTGTCAGCCGAAATGTCCAGTGTAATCTTACCAGCATTGTCGCCGGTCGAAGTCCACTCATAAGTGCCCAGCACCGACGCCGTATTGGCCTGAATGACGTTCGTGATCGCATCAGCAACTACCTTATCTTCGTTTTGATACCATAAACTATAAGCCAGCACAACACTGTTGCTTAACAACGCCACCACAATTGTTATAATGGCAACCAGTATTAGTCTGCTTTTGGATTTTTTTGGTTTAACTGGAATTGGTATCCCAGTCATGCCTGGTAATGAGCTAGCATTTTCGTTGTTCATAAGTGTCCTTTTTGGTTTTAATAATCTTATTTTAAGTATACCATATGCCCTTAATTACAAAAAAAGGGCGCAAAAACCCTATATTATCAGTATAGCACACTTGGTGCTATATGTCAATATTAAATTTGGATTTAGAAACTTAGTCGTCTGTAGGAACATCAACTTCGAACTGTTCAAAATATTTACGTTTTTTGGCCATCCAATCATCACTTTGCCGTACCAGGTTCTTTTCGTCATCGGTACTGCGCAGTAACATTTTTACAGCTTCTTCTAAAAATACACCATTTTGTGAACCTTTAAATAAAATTACCGACTGTTTTTCTAACACCTTATGAGCAAAAGCCCCCGCCTGCAAAGCATCAGGAAAGCTGGCCACTTGGCAGCCCTGTTGTTTGGCAATCGGCGCGATGTGTTTATTTGCCATTTCACCTACCGTAATTACCCACATCAGTAGGCTTGGATCGCATAGCTTACCAACAGTTTCATGTTCTTTAGCACTCGATTCACCTAGTTCGTTCATATCGCCGAGCACGGCGATCCTAGATGGTGTATCAATAGAATATAACGCCCTAAGCGCAGCAGCTACAGCGGCGGGTGAAGAATTGTAAGTGTCATCAATTAGTAGCGAACCTTCGACACCACGTAACATATTCATGCGCCCCAGTATTGGACGAATCTCGCCCACACCATAGATAATTTCGGGCGGAGTCATTTTAAATTGTTGAGCCATGGCTACAGCCGCGGTAACTGGTCGCAAACTGTGCGCTCCTAATACATGCACGGCCGGTACTTCAATTTTATTACCATCTGGCAGCGTGAAATAACCATTATAGCCGGTGTCGATGTTAAAATCGCTGGCCGTAAAACTATATTCGGCGGCATCGGTATCACCATAGGTAAAAATATTCGGATTAGTCAAATACTTAGAAAAACGATCGCCATCGACATCTTCGCGGTTAATAATAGCAATTTTGGCAAAGTTGGCGGCTGTCAGTTCTTCTTTGGCGACGGCTTCGATCGTGCCAAAAAATTCCATATGTTCAGGTGTTACACCAGTGACGACGGCGTAGTCAGGCTGGATTAAATATTTGCCAAACGCCGCAATGTCACCCGGCTTATCGGCGCCTAGCTCTTGGATGATAATTTCGACGTCATCATCAGCCTTGGCTCGTTTACGCGCCTGGGCAAATACACCCCACCAGCCAAAGATACTTTTTAGACTGGTTGGCATATCTAGCCCCAAAATTGCCAGCGGCACTGTAACTTCGGTATTATAGCTATCGGTGCGCATCCGAACTTTGTAGCGTTGCGCCAAAATTGTAGCGATACTTACTTTGGTGCTGGTTTTGCCAACACTCCCCGTCACAACTATCAATTTTACATTCGGGTGCTTTTTAAAATACTTTTTGGTGTATTTTTCGAGCTTGGCGATAACGTGACGTTTAAACATCGCTTATTTTTTAGCTTTTTTAGCAATTTTTTTAACAGGTTTTTTGTCGAGTTGATTGATCAACTGACGCAGATGTATAGCATAAAACAGATTAGTTAGGCCAAAGATTAAAACGTACAGGCCAAGCAGCCAGAATAGTAGCATACCACCTTCGTTCGGGTGGTTCAGCATCACGATACCCAGCACTACGCCAGCGATACCAGCCACTGCCCACATAAATTTATCACCAGGATCTTTTAAGTGCAGCCCCGCAATAATGTCAAATAGCCCACGAATCAAAACTAATGATCCAATTACAGATGCTATAACCCTAAAGCCAACGTGTAGGTTAAAGGCTAAGTAAAAGCCAATCGCTATTCCGGCCAAAGATAGCAACAAATTAACAATAAACTTTTGGCTTTGTCTAACTTCGGTGAAAACACGAACCAAGCCGATCACCCCAATTGCAATTAACGCTAAAGCACCGACCATAATTAGAGTCGACAGCGTGCGGATTGGTGTAACCAAGGCAAAAATACCAAAGGCAATGGCAACAACTGCCTGTAGGCAAAAGTGCCACCAGTAATGTTCAATATAATTCTTGATTTGTTTTGCCATAAAATCTCCTTGTATGTGGTTATTTTAGCATGAGCACAAACAAAAATACACCCTCGGTTTTGACCAGGGGTGTATTTCAATTACCGCTGTTACGCGCCCACCGAAGGGGCACACAAGAGGTTTTTGTTTTAATCTGCTGTTTTTGTTTCCACACTCTAAGGCAGAACCCCTTAAAGCGTACCAGCTTGTAGTTAATAATACATTAGCAGTTTCGGCTTTGCAAGGGTTTTTACAATAATCTTGCCCCACCACGACAAACAAGCCGGACTTATTTGGAAAGGTTTTATGTCATAATATGCAAATATAATTATAAGTATGTTTGGTATAATTATTTCATGGATAATTACACAATAAAAAATATACAAGCTAGGCAAATTTTAGATTCGCGGGGTAACCCCACGGTAGAAGCTGATGTGACGTTAGCTGGCGGTGGTTTTGGCCGAGCGGCCGTGCCGAGTGGTGCTAGTACCGGCAGTGGCGAGGCATTGGAACTACGTGATGGCGATCCGAAGATTTATGGTGGCAAAGGTGTGCTCAAAGCTGTCGACAATATTAACGATGTAATATTCACAACGCTTAATGGTCAAGACGCCAGCAATCAAACGCAAATTGACCAAATGATGATTGGCCTAGATGGCACCGAAAATAAATCAAAACTTGGCGCTAACGCCATTTTGGCGGTTAGTTTAGCCGTAGCCAAAGCCGTAGCCGATCAAAAACAGTTGCCATTATATAAATACATCGGCGAGATTTCCGACACCAAAAACTTTAGCTTGCCGATGCCGATGATGAACGTGCAAAATGGCGGTGCGCACGCTAATTTTGCCACCGATATTCAAGAATTTATGATTGTGCCAATTGGTGCTGATACGATTGCGACGGCCGTACGGATGGGCAGCGAAGTTTTCCATGCTTTGGGCAAAATATTGCACGACGCCGGCTATCCAACTACCGTTGGCGACGAAGGTGGTTACGCACCTAAAGTGACTGGCGGCAACCAAGCACCGCTTAAGTACATTGCCCAGGCTGTGCAAGCGGCTGGTTATGATTTTGGTAGTGATATTGCAATTGCGCTCGATGCAGCCGCTAGCGAATTCTATAAAGATGATAAATACAATCTGGCAGCCGATGGTAAAGTGCTAGATAGCGTGCAAATGGTTAGTTTTTGTGAGCAATTGGCGCAAGATTATCCGATTGTCTCCATCGAAGACGGCTTGAGCGAATCAGATTGGGCTGGTTGGCAAAAATTAACCAGCCAGTTGGGCAATAAACTACAACTAGTTGGTGATGATTTACTAGTGACTAACACTAAGTTATTGCAAAAAGCCATTGATCAAAAAGCCGCCAATGCGATTTTAATTAAGCCTAACCAAATTGGCAGTTTAACGGAAACTATCGCCGCGGTTAAATTAGCTAAGGCTAATGGTTTTAACACAATAATTTCGCACCGCAGCGGCGAAACCGAAGATGTCACAATTGCTCATTTGGCTGTGGGCTTAAACGCTGGCCAGATTAAAACTGGCAGTTTAAGCCGCAGCGAACGCGTCGCTAAATACAACGAACTAATGCGCATCGCCGAAGCCGATCTTAAATTAGAACTGTTTAACCCATTCTAGCTTTGCAAGTTAAACCCTTGCAAAGAGCTTAGCTGGCCAAAACTTTTTTGACCAGTGCTATTGCCCCGGCTTGCGTTTGGGCAATCGCCAGGAATCCAGCTTTATGCGCAAACACGGCGTCGGTTACTCCGCTAGCTTTTGCTAGTTTTTCGCCAGCCAGCCCCGCCCAGGCCTTAGGAAACGGCCGTTTTACTTCAAATTCTGCACCAGGTTTATTGATCGCTCGCACACCCCAGGTGCCATCAATGGCATCCGGATATATTACATATAAAAGCTCCGGCGCGTTAATCGGTATGCCTTTTAATTGTATGGATTTATCTAACACTATGTAGCGTTTATCTTGAGCTTCAGCAATTTTACCAGCTAAATATTCTTGAATCGCCTGTTCGTCTTGCAGTTTGATAATTTGCCGATCCAAAATCTGCTTGGCTAAATCGATCGCTTCTAAAAAACATTGGTCGCTAGTGCCTTTTTCATGCCCAACCAAAGCCGTTGGGTTCAGCTGAAAGATAATTTTATCAACCATAAATGGTTCCACACCGTTTATGGTAGTTTGCACTATTGGTACGCCAATGTCAGCGGTATCAATTGGTATCGCCAAAACTTGATCGATCCTATCAGCAATTGTTTTACTGCCACAATATTGCTCGCCGAATTCTTTCCACACCAAGCCAAAAGATGCATAGCCAATGCCGTTTGAGCGTTTGGGGGCATTAACTTGGTGATGGTCAAATCTTAATTTTACCGGGTCATAAATACCGCCCACATCAAAAGCAATATCGGCCTTGGCGATAGTTTTCTCGTCACGAGTGCGGGTAATCTTTAAATCTGGAAAAATCTTTTGCAGTACCACCGATGCAAATACGTCATCAGCATGAAAAGTCCCACTATGAGTTACAGCTTTTGTCATATGTAAATTATACCATGGGCAATTACTTAAGATACTTGAATAATTTATCAATCTTCTTGATTATTATTGCCCAAAAAACTACTGAAATAAGTTTTAACAGTTGATTGTGTGATATTACTAGCAAGGTTAGAGTTAAGACACGATACATCTGCAAAAGCTTTAATTGTGTCAGAACTTTGGTCATACATAGAGCAATCTAATACGCTTGCATTAGCAAAGAAATATCGCCATGGTGCCGTAGAATTCACACGGAAAAATTGAATTTGGCTACCACCAGTACCACCGCCAGTTACTTTAATATTAAGTGTAATTGTCTGATATGGGCTAACTGAGCTATTTGTAATAATACCGTTACCACCACTGGTGTTAGAAAAATTTAAAGTGGCTGGATCATTCCCCGTTGCCTCATAAGCCGTTTTGATTTGTGTTTCATCGGTCACAGTTAACTTAGGATTGTCAGCGGCTGGAGTATTATCAGTGTTGTTAGTATTTGTGCCAGAGCTGTTAGATGAATTACTAGTTGAATTATTAGTTTTTTTAGCGCTATCTTTTAATTTAGTTATTTGACTATTTAAATCATCTACCTTGGATTTTTGTTGAAAATACTGCACAGCAAAAAAGCTAGTTGCAGCCGCTAACAACACTACTAGGATAATTAATATAATCAGCCAAACTTTCTTGTGTGATTTTTTACTAGTTATTAATGGGGTACCCGTATCGTCCATAATTTTTCCTTAAAGTTAATGCTTATATCAAATATACTACACCCCCCCCCCATTCAAAAAGAAAGGCCGCCTTCAGAGTCTATCTCCAAGATCCGTTCTTAGTAATAACATCTTTGCTCGTTTGCATAGTCCGGCATTGCAAACGATAGCTTTGTGTTATAATACGCCTATGGTAAAACAAAATGATTTGCGACTAAACCGATACAAATTATATGTTCCGGACAGCTACTACCATATCTACTCACGCGGGGTTAATAAAATGCCAGTTTTTCTGGACGATGACGATTATTCGATATTTTTGAACCATATTAAGACTTTGCTTGCACCCACCACAGAAAAAGATCGATGGGGGCGACTCGCACCAAACTATTACAACCAAATTGAACTTTTAACTTATGCCTTAATGCATAATCATTTCCATTTATTAATTTATCAAGTTGGCGAACGCGATATTGTTAATTTTATGCACTCGCTTATGACGCGCTATAGCAAGTACTTTAATAAAAAATACAAGCGCGTTGGACCAGTTTTTCAGAGTAGATATTCGGCGAAACTAATTATGGACGATGCCCATCTTTATCATATTTCGCGTTATATTCATCTAAACCCCAATAATTGGATCGATTCGCCGTACACCAGTATTGATTTCTATTCCGGCAAACGTCACGCGAACTGGGTGCAACCAGGCAAGATTTTAGATTTATTTCCTAGCACGGCCGCTTATTTAGAATTTCTAAAAGATTACAACCCTAGTGAGGACGAACAATATGCCGATATCGAGCCAGATGATTAATTTAACTTAGTATTTGGTATATCATACCATAAAAAGCTTATTTGCAATGACGGACTATGCAAACACGATTCTTTTCTCGTATTCATCGCCCATCATCAGAGTCGTCGGGTCAGCCAAATCAATAAACAATATGCCGTTTAAATGGTCAGTTTCGTGTTGCACTACGTGGGCCGGAAAGCTATTCAGGATTTCTTCGTGCTCTTTAGCTTGTTCGTCCAAATAGCGTATGCAGATCTTTTTGTAACGCGGCACCTTGCCATAAATCACATTTTTGGCTGCCGGGCCGCCAACGCTCATGCAGCCTTCCCATCGTTCAACTGGTTCGCCAAATTTCTCAATAATTTCAGTGTTAATCATAACCCGCTCAAACGGTTTAGTGTTAGGGTGGCTCTCCTTTGGCGCAATCACTATTACACTAATTGCCAATGATTCACCAACTTGTGGCGCGCTTAAGCCCACGCCGTAATCTTTATTGCCACAGGCACCTTTCATATCTGCAATCAGCTCCTGTGTTTGTGGCGATACTATTTCATCTTTAGTTAATCGCTGAGCTTTCATACGCAAAACCGGATCACCAATGCGCCGTAATTTCAGAGTTCTCATATCTTTTTACTTTCCTTCAACTTTAATTTTTTATAATTCTTATCCAACACTATCACATTTAATGCTAACAAATCTTCAGCAAAGTTAGATTCAGGATCTATACCATAAAGTGAAAAGATTGGTTTACCTAGTATATATGCACAGCCAGTCTCAAAATAAGTCGAATTACCAACCCGGCCGTATTTTTCATTTGGCTCTTTAACATTTCCTACTATGAATGCGTCGCAATTCTTAATGAAACTTAGGTGTTCATCCATTAACTTTCGGCGGCGTTCATTATCACCTACGGTGTAGTCCGAGCGTACTGGCGCTTGCGTCTCAAATCCGAGTTGACATAGGTCATTCGCTACCTTTTCTAGCTGGCTGATTTGTTTATACGAGCCTGATATTACAATTTTCATACAACCGTTTTAACTTCCCAACCATTTAATGTATCATCAAGTAATTTAAATCTGAGCTCTTGCACATCAGAACCATGCCACTTTAGTACAATATTATCTGATCGGAAATTAATAGTTTCATAATTGTGAATATTTTTATCAATACGTAATATTTCGAAATTATTTTCTGATAAATAATCTCTTACAATCCTTTGGCCTTTTATAACCCAGGGTTCAATATGATTATTATCATTTGAAAATGGTATGGTTAGTATACCAACTGAATCTTTATTAACCATTTCCATTGTTCGTTGAAGCCAAACACGTGGACCAGTATGTGATCTATGAGAATATGGCGGGTTTAGATAAAAACCGTCACAAATATCTTGTCGCATAATAGACGTAGTTGGTAATAGTGCATCATATTCAAAAATCTTTGTGTCCTTAATATTAAATTCACCATATAATCTTTTTAGGTTTGTCCTAACTCGATCATCAATTTCTAATAACAAAGGCTTTACATTATAATATTTAGCTAGCAGCGGAGATATACTATCTGCATCACCAAGAAATAACACCTTCTTACCTAGCAAAATAGGTCCGATGAGATCTAGTTGCTTTTTTATTGATTCCGGTTCCATTAAGAATTGACGTAAATGCCTATCAGCAATAGGACGGCTGTTGGCAGCTTTCTTAATATCATATTCTATATTGGTCATTTTATTATCTCCAAAAGTTCTTGCTCATTAATCATCTTCGTACCAAATTTTTCGGCGGCTTGGCGTTTGCTATGGCCAGTGCCACTGGCAACCACCAAATAGGTGGTAGTGTGAGCTACAGCTGTTTGGAAAGTACCACCTAGGGTACGGATGCGGTCAGCGGCTTCGTTGCGGCTTATCGTTTTTAGTGTACCAGTTATTACAAAGCTTTGCCCAGCTAGTTTACCAGTCGATAAGTCTTTAAACTGTGGTTTTACACCCAGCTGCTTTAAACGGGCTAAGAGTTCTGTATTATCTTCATCAGCAAACCATGCCAGGATGCTTTCAGCCACAATATGGCCAATACCTTCAATTTGCTCTAAATCATCGAATGTTGCTACGGCCAAGGCTTCAATCGATTTAAAATGGTTAGCCAAATCAATCGCGGTTTGTGCTCCTACGTGGCGAATCCCCAGTGCAGTGATAAACCGAGCCAGCGGTGGCGTTCTACTGTTTTGAATGGATGATACTAAATTATTTGCCGAAATAGCCGCGAACCGTTCCAGTTTAAAAACATTCTCGACCGTTAATGTATATAAATCTGCAATATCTTTAACTAACCCGGCGTCAACTAGCGCCGCGACATTTTTCTCGCCTAAGCCGTCGATCTTGAGCGCTGTTTTACTAGCATAATATTGCACAGATTTTTTGAGAATTACATCTGATGTTTCGCCCTGCACACGATAAACTACCTCATCTTCTGGGCGTTCAAACTTAAGCTCAGGGTACTGTTGGCTTAGGGCTTTTTTATAGTCAAACTTTGGTGAGTTTTTAGGCCTAAGCTCCGTAATAACTCTTAACACCTGCGGAATAATATCGCCAGCTTTGTAAATTATGACCGTATCACCCACTCGCACATCTAGCCGCACGATTTCATCGGCGTTATGCAAACTGGCATGCTGCACAGTGGTACCAGCCACTTGCACTGGGTTAAACACCGCCACTGGCGTCGCTGCACCGGTACGACCAATGCTTATCACAATGTCTTTAACTATCGTGGTGGCTTCTTCGGCTGGGTACTTAAATGCAACCGCACCGCGTGGACTTTTACCAACCACACCCAGCGTGTCATACAGCTGACGACCATTAATCTTGACCACCGCACCATCGGTATTAAACGGCAACGTTTGACGCCGTGTTTCTAGTTCACTAATATATTTTTCGACCAACTTTAAATCTTTAAATAATTTCTGCTGATGGCTAGTGCGAAATCCAAATTGATCAAGCAGCTCGTAAGTCCCCGAAAAAGTAGTTTGCGGCGGCGTGATTAAATCGTAAGCCATAAATTGCAATGGCCGCGCCGCCGCTATTTTGGGGTTAAGTTGGCGAATCGAACCAGCGGCTAAATTACGCGGATTAGCATATTCCGGTTCATGCTTTTGCCGACGCTGCTCGTTTAACTTAGCGAAATCCGTTTTGAAAATCACAATTTCACCACGGACTTCCACATGTTCTGGCAAGTTTGTGCCACGCAGTTTTAGCGGTACGTTATCGATCGTTCGCACATTATTAGTCACGTCTTCGCCAATTTTACCATCACCGCGTGTCACCGCCCGCGTTAATAAACCGTTTTCATAAATCAAGGCACAGGCTAAGCCATCCATTTTGATATCGCAAAAAAATTCAAATTTATATTTAGATCCTGAAGCAAGTTCAGGATGACGGTTGGGGGTGTTAGAATGACGGGTGGGAGTGTTAGGATGACGGGTGGAGGATTCGTGGTTGCTATCTAAATATTTTTGCGCTCGTTCCAGCCAAGCCTGTAGTTCATCAAAGCTAAACACATCACTCAGACTAATCATTGACACACTATGCGCGACCTTCACAAACTTACTTAGTGCCCGGCCGGCCACTTTTTGGGTAGGGCTATCGGGCGTGATTAACTGTGGATATTGTTCTTCAAGTTGACTTAGTTCGTGTTTTAACGAATCAGCAGCGGCCTCGCTCATAGTACTTTTGTCTAATACATGGTAATGGTAGCGATAGTCGTTAATCAGCTCACGCAGTCGTGCTACCCTTTGGGCAATTTTAAGCGGGACTTGAGCCATCGTCGACCAACTTTCTATAAAATAGGTAAACGTAAGAAGAAGCAAAAACCATCGAAGCGGCTGACATTATCAGTAACGCAAACGGTACAATCGGCCAATTTTCGATAAAACCGATATGAGCTTTCAGAAAACCATCCAACAAAATTATTGGGATCATAATTACTGCCCACAACAAAGCCAAAATAAATGCCAACCACAAAACTCTAAGTAATATTCGTATTCGCCGCCCAATAACTAGATCGCCAGATATTTTAATAGCCGTTAGTGGATACATACCCGGTATCGTCACAGCCACCAGCGCAATCACTGTACTGGTGATCAAATATAGCGATAATACGCCTAGACCCACGGCGGCTATCCAAAATATAATCGCGTAAAATGGCGTGTCCAAAAAGCCAGTTGTGACAGCTGCGCTATAGGCAATTACTGCAATCAGTGCCGGGATTAGTTGTATAAATAAAACTAGAGCTACTAGCACAGTCGAAATTAACGGGCTGCAGGCCTGATACAAACCATCGCGCATTTTGATTTTATTACCAGCTAGGCTATTACGTAGAATCCAAATAGTAGTCAACCACACCAAAATGAAAATTAGAACGCTGATAATTTGTTGGCCTTCGGTTGGGCTTTGGTTTAGCCCGCCGGTGGTAACGGTTGAAAGTAGCAGCAACCCAGCCTTGCCAATAGCACCAAACTGACCGCCCACCATACTTTTATTCGTACTTTCTAGTGCGCTACCTAGTGAATCGTACATACTTTGGCTCATTAAACCGATTAATACTAGCATCATTACGACCATAAATATTAACAGTCGCAACAATGGTTTTTTGTATTTCTTTAAGGTAGAAAAAACATAACTCGTAAATGACCAAAAACCAGGCATATCTAGCGAACGTTGGTAATCAATCCGGTGACTTAGGCGGAAACTACGGTGTGGCCGACGTTTTAAATAATTTCGCCTTCTTGTTTGTAAATTTCGCCAATGTTGAACAACTTTCTTGCTCAATTTTTGCCATACTGTTGCTTTTTTAACAACGGTCTTCCCTTTTTTAACGTTTTTTACAGGTTTTTTGGAAACCTTGGCCATTAAAACTTCGCCTCGTTATTTTGCAACCTGGCTATACGTTTGGCAATTGGTGGGTGAGTGCTAAACAAGTTATTGAAGAAACCTTTTTTAAGCGGACTATTAATAAACATCGCTTCGGTCGCCGCATTTTGCTTGCGCATCGGTTTACCGTATTGGTCTAACTTTTTTAATGCCGAAATCATAGCCTCTGGGTAGCGAGTAGTCATCACACTAGTAGCATCGGCTAAGTATTCGCGCTGCCGACTAACTGCCATCTGGGCGATTATAGCACCCAAGGGAGCTAAAATTGCTACAAATAAACCAGCTATTAGCATAAAGATACCACCATCGCGCCTGTCACTACCACCAATCAAAATCCGTGAGACCAAATTGGCTAGTAGTCCAATCGCACAAACCAAGCCGAAAGTTATCATACTGACCCGAATGTCGTAGTTTTGTACGTGACCCATTTCGTGAGCCATCACAGCTTCGAGTTCTTTGTCGTCCATAATCTGTAGCAATCCGGTAGTTGCGGCTACAATAGCGTGTTTAGGATCACGACCAGAGGCAAAAGCATTCGGTGCTGGGTCGTCAATTAGGTAAATTTGCGGCATTGGTAGCCCAGTTGAAATTGATATGGTTTCGACTACGTGGTACAACTTTGGGCTATCTTTGCGGGTGATAGGTTTAGCACCAGTCATCATTACGGCCAGTTTATTAGCTGCAAAATACTGAATAACGGCGTAAATTGTGGCAATTACTAATGTATACACAATCACCCAATTATCTTGCACAAAAAACGCCACCACCGCACCAATAGCCGAAATTATGGCCACGAATGCTAGCATAACAAATATGGTGTTGCGCTTATTGGCAGCGATAGCTTTATACATTTAAGAACCCCTAAAACTTAACTTCTGGTGCATCTTCGATAGCCTTTTGATCGGCTACTTCGAAGAAATCACGAACTTTAAAACCTAGCATGTTTGCAAAAATGTTGGTCGGGAAAACTTTAATCTTAATATTAAGTTCTTTAACGCCACCGTTATAAAAGCGCCTGGCTGCCTGAATCTTGTCTTCGACTTCTTGCAATTGAGTTTGCAGTTCACTAAAATTTTGGCTAGCTTTTAAATCTGGGTAGCTTTCGGCTACCGCAAACAGGCTTTTTAGGGCGTTAGTTAGCTCACCTTCGGCTTTAGCTGTAGCTTTAACGTCATTGTCGGGGTTCACTAAACTAGCCCGAGCTTTAGTGACTTCTTCGAATACACTTTTTTCGTGTTTGGCGTAACCTTTGACGGTTTCGATTAAATTAGGTACTAAATCTGCCCGATATTTTAGTTGAACGGTGATATCGCTCCAAGCTTCACTAACCCGTTCATTTAATTTTACTAGTGCGTTATAGCTGGCCCAAACAACAAGCAGGATCAATACTACAGCCCCTAGGATTACCCATAATACAGTCATGTTTCTCTCCTTATATTTACATATTTATTATACCACTCTGCCCTTGCCTTTTACAGGCATATTTTATAAAATCATCTAGTACAACCAAGCGGGTTTAGCTCAGTTGTTAGAGCGCTTCCTTGCCATGGAAGAGGTCAGGAGTTAGAGTCTCCTAACCCGCACCAAAAGAGGCTCTCACCCTAGAGAGTCTCTTTTGGTTTACCTATATACTGCCGCCACCGTAGGCCAAAATAGCGCCTAAAGCCAATAGTACACAAAAAGCAATTTTGTACAAATTACGGTGGCGTCTCCAAGATTTACGCATACTTTTTGGCCAAAAATTCTTATAAAAGTGTGTTGCCATCGCCACACAAGTGGTAATACCAAGTATCACCAAAACAAACAACAGCGATGGAGTTGCCGCCCTAATACCCTGGTGTAAGTGTGTCCAAATATTATCACTTTGATCCTGAATTGGTGCTTCCGAAACAGCCCTATCATTAACACCCAGCACCCCCTTAGCGGCTGGCCGAGCATATAACGCTACTACTACGGTAGTATTTTTATTGTCCATCTTACCACTTACAGCCGCAAATCCAACCTCGGTATAATCGTTATTTAACATATTCTCGCGATGAGCCGGCGAATCTACCCAGGCATTCACTACGTCCTCAGAGGTATTAAAGCCACGAGCTAGGTTTTCACCAGCTTCGTCGTAATCGTAACCCTGGTCGTTGATCCACTTCCAGGGCTGCACGCCTTCGGGGGACACGTGCGCCCAATAACCCTCATCAATCATATTTGTGGCTTTATTGTAGGCCGCGACCGACAGCTTACTGTTTAGCTGTAATTGCGATTCATCGTGTTTGGTACGGTAATCATTGGTATCCGCCAGTAAAGTTTCTTGGGTTATTTGGTTACGATGCCCCAATATACCACCATCTCGGTTGATAAGATCTACAGATAATACCGCAACTACAATCAAAAGTACGACAACCAAACCATACGGTCGCACTAAATACGGGCGGTAGCTATTATGCTCACCAGGGATAAAGGTTTTTTTAGCTACCCGTCTGGTTTTAGCCCTAACAGCTTTAACGCGTTTTGTGACTTTTGTTTTGATAGGCTTTTTTGTTTGTTTTTTAACAGCCATAAGCAGATTATAACATATCTACACCTAAAATTTGGTATAATATAAATTAGCGGCGCGTTGGCGGAGTGGTTACGCGAAGGTCTGCAAAACCTTTTACACCAGTTCAATTCTGGTACGCGCCTCCATTTTTTATGGTACAATGCTTATGTATATTTTATAAGGAGACAAATATGAGCCATCATGATAGCAACCCCGAAAATCAAGAACATCATCACGAGCCTAACGATTACCAGCCCGAAAAACAACCACAACCAGATACACCGCCACCTATTTACCAACCACCAAAACCAGCTGCGCCCGCTAATGGCCCAGCACCGGTTTGGCATCCACCGGTCAAAAAGCCTCTAGCACCAATTGTTAAACAAATTCGCAAAACCTGCGCCTGGATCTGTATTGCTACGGTTGTAATTGCTGTAATATTCTCGCTAGCGTCTATTTGGGGTAGTTTTGATAGTGATGTCGCCGGTAAAGCCTGGGCTACTTTTGCTATTGTGGGTTTTGGCTCGCTTGTCGTTGGCGTTATCGCCCAATTGCTAGATAACTAAACTCGACGGCATGCACTATCGCATGGTATCATTTGCGTATGCCAAAACAACGTTCTTGGACTAATGGACAATTGATTGAAGCCGTGACCCAATCTTATAGTGTCAGATCAGTGATCGTTAAATTAGGTCTGATACCAGCAGGTGGTAATTATGCTCAAGTGAACTATACTATAGCCCAATTACATTTGGATATTTCCCATTTCAAAGGTAAAGCCTGGAATAAAGGCGCGCAATATCATACTAGGACTCGGCCAGGATTACCTACCTTACTATGCCAAAACAGTTACATCCAAAGTTTTAAGCTAAAAAAGCGCTTATTCGAAGAGGGCGTAAAGTTCCCAAAGTGTGAAATATGCGGCTGGTCTCAAAAATCTAAAGATGGTAGAATACCAGTAGAGCTGGATCATATAAATGGTGACCATTATGATAATCGTTTATGCAATTTGCGTATTCTGTGCCCAAATTGTCACAGCTTGCAGCCGACTCATCGTGGTCGTAATAAAAAAACATTAACGGGCGGATGGTGGAATAGGTATACACGCAGCACTTAAAATGCTGTGCCTGAAAAGGCGTGCGGGTTCAATTCCCGCTCCGCCTACCAACTAAAAATACCCCCTATTTTACTGGGGTATTTTTAGTTAAAAAGGCAAAGCCACCATTGCTGGTGGCTTATTCGCCTACTCACTATCCTAACTGCATGACACCCGGCAAGGCTTGTTGCCCTCCTGCCGGAAAGCAATATCTGCATTGCTTCATTTTACCAAAATTACAGGCTGCGCAGGTCTGAGTTTTTTCGGTTCGTTCGATAAGCTCAGCTGGCGTGTTAGGCAAAACAGCTGCACAGGCCTGAAAAGCATCTGACAGTTTCGGGCAAAAATTGCCCGATTCATCGTAGCCCGTCAAGTCCGGTTTTCCAATAATATGCAGGTATGGTACGAGATTAGTAAGCCTTTCCTGCCTGCTATCTTCTGCGCACCATTTTCTGATTACTTCACCACCCGCCAAAGCGCAACGCTCATCCTCGGCGCTCGTAGCGCCACTGACCGAAATAAATATCCGAACAAACAGTTGATTTCCGATTGTGCTCATAGTACCGGCTTCAAACTCGCGGTGTATGTCATACGCCACACAGCCCTGGTCATTGGTTAGTCCCCACGATTCATCCACAAAGCTTTGCGGCAGGCCGCAAGAGCGATAACCAAGTCCTTGTCGTATAGCTTCGGCGCAACCCATAATTTTTAGAGCCGCCCAACCATAGCAATCGCCAGCCGACACATCGCTACCGCGCCAGTTAACTGGCCGTATAACACTGCCGCCTTCTCTGATTGGGGAGTCTAGGTCAACATCACACGCCAACCCTAATAGCCAGTCAAGCGTTTTAACGCATTTTGGCACATATAGCCGACGCACAGCTCCACATTCAAAATCAGGAATCTTGGCCGCTTCGTCTCGTACTGCGTGTAGGATCTCCGCATCTAAATCTCGAAACGATTTCATCTTTTTACCACCTTCCTCTATAAGAAAACTTATATACCTAAGGCGGTTATCGCCATAGGATAGCGAGGCACCAATAACATAGATGCTCCTCTAACCTATGACGAATATATTAGAGTAGGCTGTTAAGGTACACAGAAACAAGCCCTCTACTACAATGGCTGCATAGCCATTCGCTATGGCTATGCTTTCATTGTAGCACACTCCTGTTGATCTGTCAATGCTTTAGTGGGCTGCTGATTGTTAAACGGCAACATCCGTGTTATAAATATAGTATATTGTACCTTACAATCTGGAAGGAAGTAATAAAAGTAAGCCGAGCCGATCAAACTTAAGGAGGAAAGTTTATGGATCGAGCACCAAAAGACCGTTGGGATGCTATGTGGGCAGCCAGACTCGGTACGTGGGATACTAAGACAGATCAACTACTGGCCAATTTTTACGACAAGCTAATTAGGCTATATTCTAGTGGCCGCGCTTACCACAATTTAAGCCATGTGATGGCTTGCTTGGACGAACTAAATACTGTGACCAATCTATCTGCACAAAGCATTTTCGCGCTAAAATTCGCCATTTTCTGTCATAATGCGATTTACAACATTAATCGATTTGACAATGAAAACCGCAGCGCCTGGCTAGCAGTTGACTTCTTGTTTTCTATCGGTATATCTGATGGCACTGCCAAGCAAGTCCAAGGCTTAATTTTAGCCACCGAGCATAAGTCAGGCGTAGTACTAACGCCCGACCAACAGCTTATTTGCGATATCGACCTGGTTAGTTTGGGTCAACCACCAGCTATCTTCGACAGATATAACCAGGCCATTCGGCGCGAATACAGCCGGTACAGCGACGACGAATATGCGGCTGGGCGGGTAGTTTTATTTGAAGCTTTTTTGCAGCAACCATATATTTACCACACCTTAGCCTTCCAGCAAAAGTATGAGCAGCCCGCCCGCCGTAATCTACAGCGTGCCATCGCTGCCCTACAACAAAGCCCCCAACCTTAGTTGGGGGCTTGTTTTTGATAGATTACACTTGCTAACTGCGTAAAAACTCGTCCAAATCGTTAACTTCGCCACTTTGCATATTTTTTACAAGAACTCGGCCAGATTTTACTTCGTCGCTGCCAATCACTATCACATTAGCCACATTGGCCTTGTCGGCGTATCTTAACTTCTTTTTAATTGGCATATCTTGCACCAAAATATCAACTCTTTTGCCACTCATGCGTAGAGTTTCGGCTAATTTATAGCTAAATTCAAATTCGGCCGATGAAAACGGCAAAATCATCACATTTACCGGCGAAACAGCCCCTGCACCGACTTTGCCCGCCTTTTGCAAAGCCGCAAACAAACGTGTTAAGCCAATCGATACACCTACACCAGGGTAAGTATCCTGGGTGTAGTTGCTAACCAAATTTTCATAACGACCACCACCAGCTACCGAACCGACTTCGGGCATATCATCTAGCGTAGTTTCGAACACCATGCCGGTGTAATAATCCAGCCCACGCACAATTTGTAAATCAAGCTGTACATGCTTGCCAACACCCATTTTACCCAACAAATCTATAACTGTTGTAGTTTCTGCAACACCTTGCTGAAACGTCTCATTTTGCAAGGTAAACCCTTGCAAAGTTTTTAGGTTGATAAATTCCGTCAGTTCGGTAACCTGTGCATCGCTTAAACCAATCTTTTTTAGTTCGGCTTTAAAATCACTAGCCGAAATCTTTTTGACTTTATCTATAATATGCAAAATTGCCACTTGTTTATCTTTCAAGGCCATTCCTTGCAAGAAGCCAGCTAGCAGCTTGCGGTTACTCACATAAATTGTAAACTTGCCCAAAGCCAGTTTTTGGTAAATATCCATAATTAGGCTAATTGCTTCGGCATCGTACGCTATATCTAGCGTATCTTTGCCAATAATATCAGCATCACACTGGTAAAATTCACGCGATCGGCCTAATTGCGCTCGTTCACCCCGGTAAACTTTACCAATTTGTGCCACTTTAAACGGAAAGTTTAACTGACCAGCATGTTCGACTATGTAGCGAGCCAACGGTACGGTTAAATCAAATCGCAGGCTTAAATCGTTATCACCCTTTAACACCTTATAAATCTGTTTTTCGGTCTCACCACCAGCTTTGGCCAATAACACTTTGCTAGCATAAATTAGCGGCGTATCGATCGGCAGAAAACCATGCGCTTTGTAAACATCAAAAATAACTTGGCGCATAGCGTCAAATTCCAGCTGCACATTTGGCAGATGTTCTACAAAACCAGATAGCACTTTGGTATTTATCTTACTCATGCCACTATTGTAACATCATTTAAAATACTTTCAGAGAGAAGGGGGGACTTCTCTGCTAAATGCCTTCAACTGCATCGCGATTGATCAACATTGTTGGGCCGGTGATTTTATCGTGTTGTTCGATATATTGTCCTAAGGCAAAAAGTCGTGCATCTCTTGATGACATTTCTATGAACTCTTTAGGACAATTCGGGCTAAGCAGCGCCAAATCGATAATTGTTTGCGCATATTCTCCTGCATCTATATCGCACAGCAGGCCTGTAGCAACATACTTAAAGATCAACTTAGCCCAGCTTTCTTTTGAATAACCATCGAAATCGGCCAGTAGCGTGTCCAGTTGGAATTTGCAGGATTTTGCGAACAGACCGTCAGCTATTTGTTCGGCCATTGCCGATAAATTGTTTAAGCCGTTAAACCTGGAGCGCACATCCACATCATGATCCACCAAAATCACAACTTTTGTTGGTTTTTTCAGTTTCACTACGTTAGTCCATGGCATTACTCGTCCTTTCCGAAGCCCCCCTCTGAAAATATTTTAAAGTGCTGATTTTAGCCTAACATCTATCATTTTAGACAACAAGCATAAACAACTTCGGTAGAATAAAGTGTATTGATATGCTAATATAGCTATGCGGCTCTGTAGCTCCTGCGTGAAACGCAAGTTATTCGTAGAGCAGAGGCCATGGCCGCACCCATATATAGCACAGCTGCAATTAACATTTTGCGTGGCTCTGTAGCTCAGTTGGTAGAGCAGAGGCCTGAAGAGCCTTGTGTCACTGGTTCAAGTCCAGTCGGAGCCACCATAAAACAACCTATTTCGATGGGCTGTTTTTTAATTCGTGATCAAGAAGATTTTCCCGGTGTTTAGAATATTTTTGCCACAACCAGTCAATCACTAACGCTATCGCCAGCCCGACGCACCAGCCACCAATCACATCTGTCCAATAGTGTACGCCTAAATACACCCGGCTGTAACCAATCACAACCGTGGCAATCAAACAATAGGCGGCCAACAAATACTTTAGCCAGTTTTGCTTAACATAGCGGAAAATCAAGATCGTCAGCACGGCATACATTGCCATATTAGTTACGGCGTGGCCACTCGGAAAGCTATAGTCTGTCTCGGTAATTAGTCGCAGAATATCTGGGCGTGGCCTGGCAAAGATATTTTTTAGCACAAAATCAGTCGCGCCAGCGACAATAATTGCGGCCGCGACCGGAATAGCAAACTTTTTTCTGGTAAATGGGATAGTAAATAGTGCCAAACCGATCAAACATAGCACTAACGGATCGCCAAGATGGGTGATAACTATCATGATATTGGTCAAAGTATGCGACATGCCTTCAACTGTTTCATCGTACGCCCATATATCAAACCCTTTAAATTTAATGATAAAAACCAACGTCACAATCACCGCGAACAAAATCAGCGGCAAAATAATCGACAACAGTTCAATTTTCTTTTTCATCTGTTTATTTATTTAAGTACATAAGCACAATTATTACAAATAAGATCACTAAATCGCCCGTTTTCCACGCAATATTACTGCCAAAAAAAGAGCGGCTCTTCGGTGCGCTCCATAACCGTTTGTGCTCAGGGTAATTTAAAGTTGAGAACGATGATACTCGGCAGTTAAGCTGAACACTTCAACATCGTCAGCGTCATAGTCACTGGGGTGCTTCTTGCCCCATGTCACCATGTCGTCAAAGAATATCGCGCGGTTCGCATGATATCTGTGAAGCAGCTCTGGATCATCAATCTGTTGACAGATCCATTGCTCCGTGTATGGACACCATGGATAGCCTTTACCATTTTCATCTATCAGGCTCCATTCAATCATCTCGTGCCAAGCACAAAAGCCACGCAACTCTGTGGATGTCCCCATAAGGATACCCACAAAATAATGATCTTTGTCAGCATAAGTAACCATGCTAGCATCACGTGCCGGAATTTCATCATCTTCAAATTGATCACAAGATATTAGATGATATTTTACAATCGTGCCATCCGGCGCTTGCCAGAGTTTAAGTATCGCCCCTCGGCCTTCCCAGTATCGACGCGCCTCCTCAACTTCTGCTATCGTAGCTTTCTTTGTCATATGCTCCATATCTTTTCCTCTCTCGAGAAGTTTCCCTGAATTATATATGTGCAACAAGAGGCAAAGCCCTCGTAGAAAAAGGTTTAATTACCCTATAGTTAAAGTATATCACATATCCGGTAATAATGCAACCTTACATCAATATTTAGTCAAACTACGCAAAGAACTCTCTAGTGTTATAATAACTATATGAGTAGAGTGCCGTTGGCGGAAAGGGTGCGGCCGACTAAGCTGAGTGAAGTTGTTGGTCAGTCGGCTATTTTGGGTGATGGCAAAATCTTAAACCAAATTGTAGCTAAGGGTGAACCAGTCAATCTAATCTTTTGGGGGCCGCCCGGCACTGGCAAAACCACGCTGGCACGTATTATCGCTAATGATTTAAAAGCTGACTTTATCGAGATTTCAGCTGTTACCAGCGGTAAAAAAGATGTCGAAAAAATCGTTGAACACGCTCGCCAGAACTGGAATTTAGGTCAACGCACCATCCTTTTTGTCGATGAAATTCACCGTTTTAACAAGGCTCAGCAAGACGCCTTTTTGCCCCACGTGGAAAGCGGTCTGATCACTTTGATTGGCGCCACCACCGAAAACCCAAGTTTCGAAGTTATCTCGCCACTGCTCAGCCGTTCGCGCGTGTTAGTTATCGAATCTTTAAGCAAAAACGAAATTATCGAAGTTATCAAACGTGCCATTAAGCTAGAAAAAGCCACCAAACGCGTCAACAAAGCCGCTATCGATTACCTGGCCGAACTATCCGGTGGTGACGCCAGGAATGCACTTAATAACCTGGAACTAGCCTTAAACTTAGCCGATAAAATAACACCCGAAGTTGTTAAACAGGCCGCGCAAAAAGTACTGCCCAGCTACGACAAAAAAGGCGACATGCACTACAACGTGATTTCGGCGTTCATCAAAAGCATGCGCGCCGGCGAAGTTGACGCCGCGTTGTACTATTTGGCGCGTATGATGCAAGCCGGCGAAGACCCTAAATTCATCGCCCGTCGCATGGTGATTTTTGCCAGTGAAGACATTGGCCTAGCGGGCAACGGTGCGCTTGGCTTGGCACTAGACGCTTTTCAAGCGATTGAACGCATCGGCATGCCCGAAAGCAGCCTGATTTTAGCTCACGTCGTTACCGCCCTTACCAAAGCTAAAAAATCGCGCCAAACCACCGACGCGTTGTATCGAGCCCAAAAATTAGCTGGGGCTTACCCTAATTTGCCGGTGCCAATCCATTTGCGCAACGCCCCCACCAAACTGATGAAAGACCTCGGCTACGGCCAAGGTCAAAAGTGGGAAGCTGGTTTTAAATTAGATAAAAATTACCTGCCCAACGACATTAAAGATGAAAAAATATTTGAATAGAATCAAAATATCAAAAAGGCGAGTTTTTCAAGGCCATTCCTTGAAATAGTAAAAACAGATCCAAACAACATTTCAAGGAATGGCCTTGAAAGTTAAGATTGTTTACCGTCTGAGACTTCTGGTAAAGCTACCTCCGTTTGTTCCGGCTTTTTGCGCTCTAATTTATCACCTATCCCGGTGTTGCGCATAAATTGGCACATACTCGAAGTTAGCCCTAGCCCAGACACCCAGGTCACTAACGAACCGCTACTACTAATAGTGGTTAAAGCTTCGCTACTTGGCCAGCCAAACGCATGGCTAGCAACCAATGCCGCCATTACGCCCCAACGCCCAACTTCGGCCGTTTTATCAAGTAAATCAGTTTCGGCATTACGGTGCTGTACCTCGGCAATAGCAGACGTCGCTAAATTCATGGCTTTCGGCGCGAATAATGCTATAGTTTCTGGGATTGGCACGACATGACCAGCCATCAAGATCGTAGCCGCACCTAGCGCTTTAACCCCGTCAGACACAGCATCAACCTTGCGACCTAATACACTTTCCGTACCAGTACGCCTAGCAATTTGACCATCGGCGACATCTAGCAACAGGCCACCAACCAACACTGGCACACCTAAATGATTCCCATTGGCTACCATAGAGCTACCCGCCACCACCGCTGCTGCCCCGCCTACCGAAAGAAAATTCGAAATAGTCGCAACACCATGCGTTTTTTCGCCAATACGCTGCAATCTGGTGAGCTCTTCGCCATTAGCTTTGTCTCTTTCCCAGCCTGATTTATGCTCGCCTAAATCGCTTATAAATAAGCCGACTTTTTCTGTCAAAATATAAACTCCCTCTTTTATATTAGCTTAGAATGCCCCGCCAACTATGTCAAATCAAGTTTGATAAGTCCTAAACTAGTTTAAAAATGAAAATACCCACAAAAGTGGATGTTTTCATCTGGTGTCCTTCGGCAACGCCGTTAATTGTAAAAATAGCATGGAAACCCAGCCCTACAAAGTAGCGGTTCAGAGGCGACCCCTGTCAATAACCCAATGCCAGAAGTAGATAATGTCCCGGAACAAACACTAGCAGCCGTTACAATGGCTAGCATGTGCCCAGATAGCAACCAACTCGTCACTGGTAGTAACAGACTTACACGATTTCTTAACACAAATAAACCCTCGACTGCGAAAAATTTTTTGGTCGAGGGTTTAAATAAGACCATCTTGGTGGGTCGCGAGGGGCTCGAACCCCCGACCCCCTCGGTGTAAACGAGATGCTCTAGCCAACTGAGCTAGCGACCCATCACCTAGAAGATCAACACGATGTATCTTACAGTACTACATACCAAAAATCAAGCTAATCGGTTAATTCACCTGTGTCACGTAGCCCTCGCCCTAAAACCGCTTCTACTAGGTCATGCCCGTCTTCACCCGGTTCGGCATGATCAACATACAGGGCTAGTTCGGTATTACGAACGAACTTATTAATGGTAGTGCCAAAGTTATCCGTGCCAAACAGCATCGATTTAGTGCCATCATCGTACTCACCTATTAAACATTTAATGTGTGATGGTTTTGGCCGATAAGGTGTAGCGATATTGCTACCTGCCACCTGACGTTGAAAGTTGGCAAACAAAGTATGGTAGCCAAGCGCCTGCAAGCGATAATCACCCTTAGGTTGCAGTGGCACTACGACTTCGGCATCATATTCTTGTTCGGCGCGCTTTAGCGCCTCTAATAGCTTACCATCGGGCATATACTGCGAAATAAAATAGATTTTAGTTGGTTTTCGATTAGCTAGCTTGCCACCTTTAGTCTCGGTTTCACATTTAGGGTCAATCATAGCTTCGGCCAATCGATTAATTTTGGGCAATTGAGCCGGTTGACCATAGTTACCATAATCTAAAACCAAGGATGTTTTGGCGTCTAATCGTTCAACCATATAGCCAACTCGACTTAAATCTTCAGACAACGGGGCATTTACCAAAAAATCACTGGCGGATGGATTATTAATAGTTAAAGCTAAATTATTCATATTATTAGGCACAAAATTTCCGGTTAAAATAATGGCAGCGTTATCGACGGCGGCATATTTAGCATGAACTACCCCAAGCGGCTGTAATAAATGCTGGCTCGCTATTCTACGTAGCCATTTAGCATTAGTGCCACAATCTTTAAAACGTGGGTGCACCCCAACCAAAATATCAGCAAAATCTTCTAGAGTTTTATCGATAGTAATCGCCGAAACGTCGCGCTTCAGTCTAGCCATACTATCAACCAAAGGATACCAACGCTTAACATTACGATTCCCTGCACAGCTCATGCTTTTGGTATAAGCTTCATCATAGCGTACTTCTACCTGCGCCTGTTCTTGCTGTTCTAGGTTCGTCAATAATTGACGCTCTTTAGAATACAGCGGGGCGTCAATAATCATTGTGCCCAAAATAGCCCTATCAACAGTATTTTTGCCTAAATCACGAATCAGCCTATCGGTGTATTCACTTTGGGTTTCGACTAAAAAGTTGGGCTGACGTTCTACCATAGATTAATT